>CAKSEM010000004.1 GCA_934446485.1 uncultured Eubacteriales bacterium
TTCAGGTTCTCGATCGTTACGGTCGAGCTGCCCATGAACTGGATGTACGGTCTGCCGTCCTTGCACGGTACGAGCTCCGTGAGATCCTCAAGTGCTGCGTGCATCGGGTCTGCCGGCGCGGGAAGTTCATCAACGAATCCGATAGGACCGTCGAGGTTCTTCTTCAGGGTGAACGGGATTACGAGCTCTTCAGTCTCTTCATTCGTCTCAAGATTCTTTATCTTGATCTGGAAATCTACGATGCACTCCTCACCGTCGCCGATTCCGCCGTATGCGCTCTGATCCGTCAGCTGGTTATCCGGAATTACGAGAGTGTACTTTGCTCCGTCAAGTCCCAGCTTCGGGAGGATAAGACCGTTCAGGTTCTCGATCGTTACGGTCGAGCTGCCCATGAACTGGATGTACGGTCTGCCGTCCTTGCACGGTACGAGCTCCGTGAGATCCTCAAGTGCTGCATGCATCGGATCTGCCGGCGCGGGAAGTTCATCAACGAATCCGATAGGACCGTCGAGGTTTTTCAGAAGCGTGAAAGGAATTACGCGCGTATCGCTGTCTCTTCCTGTAAGATTACTGTGAAGAGCTATCTCAAAATCTACGATGCACTCCTGTCCGGGGCCGATTCCGCCGTATGCGCTGTTGCCGCCGAGCTGGCTCTCGGGAATTACGAGAGTGTACTCGCCGACCTTAAGGCCGAGCTTCGGGAGAATGAGGTTGTTCAGGTTCTCGATCGTTACGGTCGAGCTGCCGTTGAACTGGATGTAAGGTCTGCCGTCCTTGCACGGTACGAGCTCCGTCAGATCCGCGACAAGCTGATCCATAGCAGCAACGTCGTCATCCGGACACGGAATTATTCTCGGAGCGGGAATCAGAGTATCATCAAGGTTCTTTCTTGCATAGAAGTAAGGACGAACACTTGCGCTCTGGGTGGTGTCGGCGTTGAGAGTAAGCGTGATCGTAACATATGCGCTCCCGCTGTTGCCGTCTCCCTGTTCGCTGTAACTTGAGAGCAGTTCGTTGAACTCCTCTTCATCAAGGCTCAGGGTGTACTTTTCGCTGTCATACTCAACGCATGAAGCAACGAGTGCGGTCACAGATTCATATGTAAAGCTGGACGTATAATTTGAGGAGAGGTGGAACCACGGATGTATTGAGCATACATATTCATCCTCAAACTTCTCAAGAATCTTCTGCATAATCTCTGTTTCACTGGGAAGCTCATCGACGAATCCGATAGGACCGTCGAGGTTCTTCTTCAGAGTGAACGGGATTACAGACTCTTCAGTCTCTTCATTCGTCTCAAGATTCTTTATCTTGATCTGGAAATCTACGATGCACTCCTGTCCGGGGCCGATTCCGCCGTACTGACTCTGATCCGTCAGCTGGCTGTCCGGAATTACGAGAGTATACTTTGCTCCGTCAAGTCCGAGCTTCGGGAGAATGAGGCTGTTCAGGTTCTCGATCGTTACGGTCGAGCTGCCCATGAACTGGATGTAAGGTCTGCCGTCCTTGCACGGTACGAGATCTGTCAGATTCTCGAGAGCTGCATGCATCGGATCCTTAGCATTGACGGTCTGATCATAGCGCATGATGATTGTAGCAATCTCAGCTCTGGTCGTCGTGCTGTCAGCATTGTAGTTGCCGTTTTTATCGCCCTTGACAAGACCGGTCTTTCTGAGCTCCTCAATGTAAGGTGCTGCCCATGATGCAAATGAGCCTTCGTCATTAAACTTTGCAACAACGTCGCTGCTCTGAATGGTAATGTTCATATACTTAAGGAAACGTACCATAAGAGTTGCAAGCTCAGCTCTTGAGACCGGTGCGTTCGGCTTGAACGTGTTATTTTCATAACCGTCAACAAGCTTAACCTTCGGTGATACAGCCCAACCGATGTAGTCTGAGTACCACGCGGTCTTTGAGGTGTCGGTAAACTTAATGTTAGATGCCATTCCCTTGATGTCCTCATCGGTGAGGCCAGCAAGGCGCGACAGAAGCGTTACAAATTCCGCTCTTGTCATGTTCTTCTCAGGGCCGAATTCAGTCGAGGTCAAGCCTTTCATGAAGCCCTTTTCGAAGACGTATCTGACAGCTACCGTATACCATGATGTTTCTTTTACATCGGTAAACGGAAGCTTTCCAGATCCGTCTGCTGCACCTACTGCGGTCGTCATAACCAAGCTCAATAGCATGGCAATGACAAGCAGCATGCTTAGAAGTTGCTTCTTCATTATTTTCTCCTCCATAAAGAAAAATACTTATTACCTCTTGGTAACTGATTATATATTAACACATAGTCGCCGATAAATCAATAGCTGCGTTCAATTTTTATTAGTATTTTTTTAGATTTTGTGGCTTTCGGTCAGATCTAATCACAATATTAATTGTAACTGTTTCACATTGCATCCTGTGAATCCACATGATTCCATAAGCATCTTGCACATATCGATTGGCATTATGCCTAAATTATGACCCTGAATTTTGTACACCGTAGCAAAAGCAATTATCACCAAATTATGCCTGAGCTTACGGTAAATTATCATGAATATCGCAAATATTACACCGCCGCAGACAGTCGATATATGTCATCTGCGGCGGTGTAATTTTTATGCACTTGACTAATTTGTTTGTCCGATTTCAACCGAGCTCACCGAGCACTTCAACCGCGCTGCTGCAAAGGAGACTTCCGTGCTCGCACACTACATAATAATATGAATCGCGGCAACGTGTACCGAAATTTTCGCCGGCAATATAGCTTTCCCTTTCAAGGAGGAGATAATACTTGACCGATGTCGTGCCGTCGCCGCTGTAAAGGCGGCTGACTCCGCGATATCCGGATGCCTTTAGCTGACGGCACGTTGATAGCGCAGACGCAAGTGTTTCAAACGAATATATTATGTAGCCTCCGGAGTACCGTTTTTTTACAGGCTCTGTGCCACCCTCAGGCGTCAGCTTTGTCACAAACATCTCGCATCCGCCGTGCCTCTCCGGATAGTACTGCACAAAGACACGCCCGCCCACTGCGTCAAAGCCGCAGCGGTCACGTGCCACCCTCATAATCCGCCAGAACGCAGAGCGCGCAGATATATCCCCGGTCTCCCCGGGCTCAAATTCGTACTTCTTCATATCATCAGCAGACAGCATAACCTTCAGTTTAGTCGTACTTATTTTTATAAGCTCCATCTTTTGCAGACCGTGCCTTTCGTTTTTTAACATGATCGGAGGGCTCGCCCTCCACGTCTCACTATTATTATAGCGCGCATCCCGGGAAATGTAACCCCAAAATTTGTGGAACGTGTAGCACGTTGTTCCTGCTCGGGACGGATACGGAAGCAAAGCTCTGCGGCATATGCCGAACTCCTGCCTAAAGCAAAAAACGCGCATCTTCCCATATAACCGAGCGGCCGTAAAAAACGATACCGACAAAATCCGTCTCGGAACGCGACGGGCACTTCAGTTTGGCCGCAAACTTATGCATGTGCCTATTTCTTTGATTCTCTTCCGTCGCGAAAATAAAAGCAGAAAAGCGGCGCCGCAATAATGCGGCGCCGCCGTGATCCGTATTCAACTGTGCCGAAATTACTTATACTTACGCTTTCTCGCAGCTTCGGACTTCTTCTTTCTCTTAACGCTCGGCTTCTCATAGCATTCTCTCTTGCGAAGCTCGGCCTGGATTCCCGAACGCTGGCACTGCCTCTTGAAACGACGGAGCGCACTGTCGAGCGACTCGTTCTCCTTGACTCTGATCTCAGCCATCAATTTCCCCTCCCTTCGCTTCTGACAGAAAGCAGCGAACAGCTACTTCCTCAATAGTATACCCTATTCTACGCTCTTTGTCAATACCTTCCCGTAAGATAATCCGCCAATTCGGGCGATTTATTTTGCGACGATGTTGACGATACGCCCGGGCACATATATCTCTTTGATTATCCGCTTGCCTTCAAGTGCGGCAGCCACACGATCGTTTGCCTTTGCCGCAGCAAGCGCCTGAGCCTCGTCTGCATCCTTCGGGAGCGTGACGGTTCCGCGCAGTTTGCCGCAGATCTGGACTGCGATCTCAACTTCACTGTCGGCAGTCTTCTCTTCGTCAAACTCGGGCCATTCAGCAAGAGAGGCAAATCCATCGCATCCGAGTCCCTGCCACATTTCCTCGCATATGTGAGGAGCAAACGGGCAGAGCAGACGTATAAACACGGAAAGCTCGGACTTCGTCAATCCGCCGACCTCATATATGCGGTTGAGCAGTGTCATGAGCGCTGCAATCGCCGTATTGAACTTCATTTCCTCAATATCGGAGGAAACCTTCTTTATAGTTTTGTGGAGCGCAGATTCAAGCTCCGGCGTTACCTCACCCGGGCGAACCATATCCGAAAGTGCAAACACTCGCTCGATAAAGCGCTTGCAGCCCTTGACTCCGTTTTCGGACCAAGGAGCAGCAGCACCGTAATCGCCCATAAACAGGATATATGTGCGGAGCACATCGGCACCGTACTCATCAACGACATCGTTCGGGTCAACGACGTTGCCCTTCGATTTGCTCATCTTCTCGCCGTCGGGTCCGAGGATCAATCCCTGTGCCGTTCGCTTTGCATACGGCTCCGGGAACGGCACCTCTCCGATATCGTAAAGGAACTTATACCAGAAGCGCGAATAGATGAGATGTCGCGTCACATGCTCCATTCCGCCGTTATACCAATCGACCGGCAGCCAGTATTTCAGGCGCTCGGGATCTGCAAAGCGTTCGTGATTGTGCGGGTCGATATATCTGAGGAAGTACCATGAAGAGCCTGCCCACTGCGGCATAGTATCGGTCTCGCGTCTTGCATCGCCGCCGCACTTCGGGCAGCTGCACTTAACAAAGGATTCAATCTTGGCAAGCGGGCTCTCACCGCCCTCACCGGGTTCAAAATTTTCGATCTCCGGCAGACGGAGCGGAAGCTCATCATACGGAAGCGGCACCATACCGCACTTCGGACAGTGTACGATCGGGATCGGCTCACCCCAGTATCTCTGACGGTTGAACGCCCAATCCTTCATCTTGTACTGAACGCCGGCACGGCCGATTCCATGCTCCTCGAGGTACGAGATCATACGCTCGATGGAATCCTTCTTATTGCTGTAGCCGTTCAGGAAATCGGAGTTTACCATTTCGCCGTCGCCTGTATACGCACTCTCGGCGATGTTTCCGCCCCGAATAACTTCAATTATATCGATACCGAATTTGCGTGCAAAGTCATAGTCGCGCTCGTCATGTGCGGGAACCGCCATGACCGCACCCGTGCCGTATCCCATCATAACGTAATCCGAAATGTATATCGGTATCTCGCGACCGTTCACGGGGTTTACGGCATGAATACCTTCGATCCTCACCCCCGTCTTATCCTTTACGAGCTGTGTACGCTCAAACTCCGACTTCTTTGCACACTCGGCACGGTACGATTCAACTTCGGAAAAATTCGGGATCGAATCGCGGAAACGGTCGATCAGCGGGTGCTCCGGAGCGAGCACCATGAATGTCACGCCGAAAAGCGTGTCGGGGCGCGTTGTATAGACTGTCAAACGCTCACCGTCGCCGACGGTGAAATCGACGAAAGCGCCGCGCGACTTTCCGATCCAGTTGATCTGCTGAGTCTTTATGTTGGGCAGATAATCGACCGTCTCCAAGCCCTCAAGAAGCTTGTCGGCATACTCTGTAATGCGCAGATACCACACGTCCTTCGATTTCTGCACGATATCACTGTGGCATATGTCACACTTGCCTCCCTGAGAATCCTCATTTGAGAGAACGACCTTGCAGCTCGGGCAATAATTGACAAGTGTCTTATCTCGGAACACCAGCCCATGCTCAAACATCTTTAGGAATATCCACTGTGTCCAGCGATAGTAATCCTCATCGGTCGTATCTATGGTCCGCGTCCAATCGAACGAGAACCCCACGCGCTTCATCTGCGACGTAAACTTCTCGATATTCATGTCGGTAACGCGGCGCGGATGTATTCCCGTCTTTATGGCATAATTCTCCGTCGGAAGCCCGAACGCATCGAATCCGAGCGGAAAGAGAACGTTATACCCCTGCATTCTGCGGCAGCGCGATATGACCTCAAGCCCGGAGTATGCCTTCACGTGTCCGACGTGCATCCCGGCACCGCTCGGATACGGAAATTCGACAAGTGCATAAAACTTCTTCTTGCCGTGATCCTCGGACGCGTGGAAAATGCCAGCGTCCTCCCACTTCTTCTGCCACTTTGCTTCAATATTCTTAAAATCGTATTTCATATCCGGACCTTGTGCCTTTCTCGTCCAAATTATTGTACTGCACGGTTCTCTGTATACTGTGCGGTAAAGTCGCTCTTACTCATCTGCATCTGCCCCGGCCGGGTCTTCGGTTCTTACCTCAGTTGTGCCGGCATACAGCTTCTCAAGCTTGTAGAAATCGCGCATCTCCGAGTTAAACAGATGCAGTATGACCGTGCCGTAGTCCTTCAGCACCCAAGTGCCTGTGTCATACCCTTCTGTGTGAAACGCAGTGATCCCGGTTCCCTCAAGGCGGAAATCAACCTCGTCCGCAAGTGCGCGGAGTTGGGTGCGCGACGTACCGGATGCTATTACGAAATAGTCCGTGAGCGATGTCTGATCCTCAACGTGCAGCACGCGGATATCACGTGCCTTCTTTGCGTCAAGCACAGCAGTTATATACTTTGCAATCTCGAGCGACGGAGAATCCGCACTCGGCCTGACTTCACTTATGTTATCATTCATATGATGATCCGTCTCCTTATGTGTCATCTGCGCGGGATATCGATAGAATCCGAGTTAATGTCCGAGCCGTTGTAAACGTTGCTGTCAAATATGCCGTCCGGGGACGCATAGTAGATCTCGTAGACCGACGGATCGGCATCGGAATTGAACATTCCGTTCCTGTCGAATATGCCGTTTGTTATTTCTTTATCATATATATTGTAGTTCTGATTGAGTGCCGAGATTGCCGCTGTACGGTTCATAACGTAGTGTGTGGCGTTGGTGTTTCCGGGGAGCGTCCGCAGATTGATTCCAGACAGGTCGCAGGAGAGAAGGCTCTTCGCAAAAAACACTATATCGGCAGCTGACAGATCCGTCGTTAGATTCTTCGATATCTCACCTGCAAGCTCAGTCAGCATCGACACATTTGTTATGCTGAGGCTGCTCTTCATCCTGTTGAAGAGGGCGACAAGGAATATCTTTTGTGCGTTTTGACGTCCGAGATCCGCCGTAAGGTATCCGCTGCGGTAACGAACGAAGCCTTCGGCAGCCGCACCGTCGAGCATCTGGTGACCGGCGGGAATATTAATGTTGAGATCCTGCGCCGGATCGTAGTAGGTCATAGCCGCAGGTACGTCGATCTCTACTCCACCTAAAATATCGACTATGTTGCGGAATCCCTCGAGATCCATAATCGCCGAATAGTTTATATCTATGCATAGGCTGTCCTCAATGAGCGACGTCACATCGAGGAGTGCCGGCTTCACCGGATCGTTCTCCCCCGACCGCTGACGGCTGAGGTAATGATCCGCAAAGAGCTCGTTAATCTTGTTGGTGCCGGTGCTCACACCGTCTACGCTCTGCACATACGTGTCGCGCGGCAGCTGCATTACTGTAATGCCTCCGGTGTTGTTGTTTATGTTTATAAGCATAAAAACATCCGTCAGCATAGCCTCACGGTCAAGACCGAGAAGAAGTATGTTGTACGTACCGTCGACCGTCTCATAGTCATGTGAGATCGTGATTTCGTTGCCGTTTTCGTCAGTCACCCGCTCAATAAATCGCCGCGGAGAGCCGGCAGACGGTTTGTAAAGCACAAAATACGTGACACACGAAAGCAGCGCCACATAAAGCGCCAATATGACGGCAGCTATAATCCAACCCTTTTTCGTTACGCGTTGCCGACGGCGAACCTTTCCGTTTGCGGGTCGCCTTTGCACATTGTACATATTACCGTTCATTGAAGCTATGCCAAACCTTTCGTCGCCGTGCCTCAATGGCGCGGTATTTCTATCGGATTCTCGCTTATCTCCTGACCGTTATAGACAGAGTTGTCGTACACCTGATCCGCAGGCAGGTAATATGCTTCGTTCATCGAATACACCCACGAGCAGTTAAATATACCTGCGGTATCAAATATACCGTCGGTTATCGGCTTGTCGTATACATTGTAGCTTGCGTTTATGACATCGCGTGCCGCAGCACGGTTTATCACATAGTATGAGTTTGCAAGATTGCCGGGAATGGTCATCATGTTCATGGACGAGAGGTCGCAAGAGAGAAGGTTCTTCGCATAGTACACGAGATCCCCGACGGACATATCCGATACGAGGTTGTTCGATATCTCTCCCGCAAGCTCAGTGAGCTTTGAAACATTCGTAATGGAGACCGTGCTCTTGACCTTACTGAAGAGCGCGGAGAGGAACTGCTTCTGGGCGTTCTGACGTCCGAGGTCTGCCGTAAGATATCCGGCGCGGTAGCGCACGAACCCTTCTGCCGCCGCACCGTTGAGTGTCTGATGACCCGCAGGAATGTTGATATTGAGGTTCTGTGCCGGATCGTAGTAGGTCATCGCCGCAGGCACGTCAATCTCTACCCCGCCGAGCGCATCAACGATGTTTATAAATCCGTCGAGATCCATGATCGCAGAGTTGCTGATCTCGATAGAAAGGTTCTCTTCAAGCATTTCGGTCAGCGACATAAGTGCGTGTTTGTACGCCGCGTCCTCTGACTCACCGGAGCCGTAATAGCTGTAATAATACGTTGAAAAGACCGCGTTTATCTTGTTTGTCGGAATAGAAATGCCGTCATTGTCGGAAATCCACGTATCTCGCGGGATCTGAGTTACGGTTATGGTATTTTCGTTGTTGTTTACATTCACGAGCATAAATACATCCGTAAGCATAGCAGCGCGGTCATGTCCGAGCAGGAGTATATTATACGTACCGTCAATAGCATTGTGTACAGTCTCAACCCTGACTACACGTCCGTCGGAGTCCGTCACGGTCTCGATAAAAACTTTCTTCCTCTGATCTATCTTCGGGCGGTAAAATACGACGAAAGAGACTGCCGCTATGACTGCAGCGTAGAGCACAAGAATCACGCTGATCGCGATCTTCTTCCCCTTTGACAGTCCCCGACGGTGCTTCTTCTTGATGTCAGCGCCCTCCGGCGTCATATCCTTACTCAGTTTTTTATCACGCTTTTTCATAATATACGCTCGGTGAACAGTCACCGGCTCCTTTACATTTGATTGGTGTTACGCACGCGCCTGCTCGGACAGCCCGAGGAAGTAATTTCTCGCTCCCACTGTGTCGAGATCGATCGCCGCTCCCTCTTCAAGAAGGCACGCTACGGTCAGGTCGAACGATTTAACCATAGTCCGAATAAGAAGATCGTTCGGATCGTCTCCTGCCGAAAGCCCGCCGTCAAAATATCTGCGCAGCTTTACGCAATCGGGAAACGTCCGCGTTTCTTCTATATAGTCCGCCAGGTACACAATCGCCTCAAACACAGTCATATCGCAGTGCCCCGTCGTGTGCCACCTGACTCCGGATATAACCTCGGGATCCGCAAAGTCAGGAAAATCCTGCGGAATCAGCGCCGCCGCAGTCCGTGCATGGAACGTTTTCGGCGACATCATATCGAACTTACCGATAATTATATCAAATTTTGCAAAGTATTGCAACTGTTTTTCTAAATCGAGCCGTTTCGTTATGTCGTGAAGCAGCGCCGCAGCCCTCAGCTTCATTACACGTTCGGGCAGATAGATCTCCCCGAGACGAGCAGCACAGCGTTCAACCGCAAGTGTGTGTGTGTACCGTTTTTCGGTAAGATACGGTCTGACGCGCTCCCGCAGGGACTGTAAATCTTCTTCGTTAAATCCGCAAACCATAGACACTTCCTCCGTCAAGGATTCAGTCACGGTACATTCCGTGAACAGTAATATAATCGCACACCTGTGCCGGAACGGCTGACGATACATCTCCGCCGCGGGCAACAGTCTGCCTGATCTCGGTAGATGATGCCGGATACGGCGGCGCGTCGATCAGTGATACACGGGCGCCGAAGCGCTCCTCGTACTCGCGCGCCTTTGCGCGTATGAGCGCCTCCCCGTCATCATATCTGCGCATACATACAATGTGCGACATGCGGAATATTTCGTCAGGCTCTCTCCATCGGTCGAGGGTGAGAAACATATCGTCTCCGCAAAGCATAAACAGCACGGCACCGCCCGACACATCATGCAGATGCCGTAAAGTATCGACGGTGTAGCTGATCCCGCTCCGCACGATCTCATAATCCGACACAACAACGCCGTCGATATCACCGAACGCCGCTTTGCACATTTCAAACCGCCGGATCGGATCGTCGGCATGATCTATCTGCTTATGCGGTGGGATATTGGCAGGCATAATATAGAGTATGTCGAGCTTTTCGGCACAGATAAAATTTCTCGCAGCACGCACATGGCCTATGTGCGGCGGATCAAAGGTTCCGCCGTAAAGCCCGATCCTCTGCGGCGCATCAGAAACTGTCATCTAAATCTCCATTTCTCCGCAAAGGCAGCGGAATCGGATCGGAAATCTCCCGGGGGCACCGCTCAAAAAACGGCTGCGGCGGGAGTCCTCCTTGTCGGTGTTTCAAGAACAAAACCGTTTTGTTTCGGCATAAAAGCGAACTCAACTCATACGCCGGATTCTCCGCTCTCCATCAAAGCGACCTAAGCTGAACCCGGCTTTTACGCTAAGATATCTTTGGATATGATCCGGCGCTCCTCGTTGCGGCTCTCGCGAAAAAGAACAAATTTGCGTCCGACGACCGATACCACATCGGCTCCCACGCGCTGTGCTATAGTATCGGCGCCTTCGCGCGAAGTCATACCGGCACTCTCAAGTGTCGTCATCTTTATAAGCTCGTGCGCATCAAGCGCATCGTCGATCATTTTGATCTGTGCGTCGGAAATTCCGCCCTTACCTATCTGCGATATGGGCTGGATACCGTTTGCAAGCGCTCTGAGGCGCGCTCTCTGTTTACTGTTCAGCATATATCTGCCTTTCTGTTTTCGATAATCTGAAGATCACAGAAGACCCGGCACACTGCCGAGAAGCTCCGTAAACTTCTCCATGGCGCGTCCTCTGTGACTGATGCGGTTCTTCTCTTCATGCGACGCTTCGGCAAACGTCTTGCCGAGATCACACGATTCAAATAAGCTATCGTACCCGAAGCCGCCGCACCCGCGCTCCGACGTGAGTATCACGCCTCGACATTCACCGCGCACCGTGGCACAACGCTCCGCCGAAACTCCGTCCGGCAGCACCGTGCCCTCCGGCGGACGGTATCGCTCGGGAATTTCGATGCCGCACCCCTCGGGAAGCACGAGTGATATCACGCAGACGAACGCTCCTCCGCGCTCCGACGGTGCTGCACCGTGAAGCTCCGAGACAAGGCGGCGGCGATTGGCTGCGTCAACCTCCGCTCCGGTTCCGGTCTGTCCCGAATATCTTGCCGAATATATCCCCGGTGCACCTCCGAGCGCATCAACGCAAAGTCCGGAATCGTCCGCCATTCCGATATATCCGCGAGAGGCAGGGAGTGCAGCCTTTATAAGCGAATTTTCGCAGAAGCTCCGTCCGTTCTCTTCGATATCTCCAGTGTATCCGATATCCGAGAGCGAGAGAACCCGGATACCGCTGCCGAGCGGCTCTAAGAGCGAGCGGAGCTCGGACACCTTACCCTGATTGTGAGATGCCAGAACGATATCAGTCATCCCCGTCTCCTCCTGTGCCGTCGTCAAGCAGAGCCCCGACGAACTGTTCGGCATCAAACGGCTGCATATCATCGATTCCCTCGCCGACTCCGATAAACTTGACGGGTATGCCGACACTGCGGCGAATCGAGAATACGGCGCCGCCCTTTGCGGTTCCGTCGAGCTTGGTGAGCACCAACCCCGTTATATCCGCAACCGCACCGAACTCCTTTGCCTGAACGATAGCATTCTGCCCCGTCGTTGCATCGAGAACGAGCAGCGTTTCCACCGATGAATCGGGAAGCTCACGCCCTATAACACGGCTTATCTTTGCAAGCTCATCCATTAGATTTCGCTTGTTGTGGAGCCTCCCCGCCGTATCTACTATAAGAACATCGGCATCGCGTCTGCGTGCCGCTGCGGCAGCGTCGTAAACGACAGCCGCAGGATCCGATCCCTCATTCTGGCGTATAAGATCGACCCCGGCGCGGTCGCACCACACAGCAAGCTGTTCTATTGCGGCAGCCCTGAATGTATCGGCAGCCGCAACGATTACGCTCTTACCGTGCGACTTCAGATTTGCCGCAATTTTTCCGATAGACGTGGTCTTTCCGACCCCGTTGACACCGATAACAAGTATGACCGACGGGTGCGTATCGAGCTTCAGGCTCTCGCCCTCGCCGACGAGTTCACGGAGTATCTCGGAAAGCGCAGCTCTCACATCACTTGCCTCGCGGATCCTGCCGCTCTTGATCCTCGAGCGCAGTTCATCGATAATGTATTCCGTCGTTTCGACTCCGACATCGGAACAGATGAGTACCTCCTCAAGCTCCTCGAGAAGCTCCTCATCCACCTTTGTAAAGCTGCTGATGACGGAATCTATCTGCCCCATCACCGCATCCTTAGTCCGCCGCAGTCCCATCTTCAATTTATCAAAGAATGCCATAGTTTTACCAGCGCTCCCGCACAGCGAAAGCTTCCTTTCTCGGTATATCTGCTCTCATTATATCAAGCATCACTTCTCAGAGCTGTGTTCGGACAGGAATCTGTCGTTTTCGTCCGCTGCCGCAACATCGAGCGTGAACACCTTTGAGACTCCGCGGCGCGGCATAGTCACGCCGTACAGCGTATCTGCAATGTCCATAGTTCCGCGGCGGTGGGTGATCATGATGATCTGCATCTCGGAAGAATAGCGGCGCACATAGTTTGCGACACGCGTGACGTTCACTTCGTCAAGCGCCGCTTCTATCTCATCGAATATACAGAACGGTGACGGGCTGTATTTGATAAGTGCGAACATAAGCGCTATCGCGATGAATGCCTGTTCTCCTCCCGACAGAAGGCTCAGACTCTTTATGGTCTTTCCCGGAGGCGCTGCGGATATCTCGATCCCGCTCGTCAGTACGTCTTCGGGATCCGTGAGGGACAGCTCTGCCGAGCCGCCGCCGAAAAGATCACGGAACACCTCGCCGAAGTTGCGGTTGATCTTCTCAAACGCTTCGGTAAACATCCGGCGCATATCCTCTTCAATTCCGCGTATGATGTCGGTAAGCTCACGGCGCGATGCCTCAAGATCATCCATCTGACGCTTTATGTAGTCGTAGCGCTCCTTAGTCTCGGAATACTCGTCGATCGCCGCAATATTTACATGTCCGAGCGACTTTATACCGGACTTCAGCTCTCCGAGCTCACGGGCGACCGCTGTGCGGTTTCCGTCCGTAACACGCTCGTACCCTTCGGACTCGCAGATCTCGGCGGCACCGTTATACGTCAACTCATATTCGTCCCACAAACGTGAGGTCATCTTATCAATATCGCCCTTGATAGATTCAAGCTTATTCTGATTTTTTGTGTGCGCGACGAAGAGTATCTCCTTTTTGGAGCTCTGCTCCTTTTCACGTCGGCGCAGCTCCGTAAGCTGCGCTTCGATCCGGTCGCCCTCCTCATCGAGTGCCGTGCGGCGCTCCTCAAGCGCCACGATCTCTGCATCCTGCGCCTCTCCCGCGCGTGTCAGCTCACCGCTGCGCTCCGATGATGAATCTATCTCCTCACGCAGACGGCGTGTCTCGCTCGCAGAACGGGCAATCTCCGCTTCGGCGGCGGTGATGCGTTCCTCCGTTTCCGCGGCGGCAGTCTGTGCCGTCTCAAGATCCTTGACGAGCCCCGCAAGCTCAACCTGTGCGTCTCCGAGAGTCTCTCTGAGCTCGTCCGCGCGTTCATCATACGCACCGCGCTCGGCAGCTACTGCCTCACGCTCTTCGATCTTCGCGTGTATGCGCTCCTCCGCCTCGCGGATCTTTGCTTCAAGCTTCTCTATATCTTCGGAGAAACGCGCGCGGTCCTCATCAAAGCGTACAACATCGCCCTCTAGCTTCGCTATCAGATCGGACGTGATGCGGTGCTTCGCTTCAAGCTCGCCGAGCGTGGTCTTTTCCACCGACAGGAGCGATTCCATAAGCCGACGCTTCTCATCGGCATCGGAGCGCTCCGATGTAAGGCGCGATATCCGGGATTCCGACTCGCGAAGCTGTTTCTCTATTTCATCTGCACGCCGCTCTCCGTCAGCACGCTCAGTCTTCATCGAATCTATCTGCGATGCACGGGAGAGCATTCCGCTGTCGCGGCGCGCAGAACCGCCCGTAAATGAGCCGCCCGCATTTATCTGCTGCCCGTCAAGCGTCACCGCACGCACGCGCCAACCGCGCGCACGCGCCATATCGGAGGCATTATCGATGTTGTCGAACACGCATATGCGTCCGACGACCGAGCGGACGATGTCGCGGTAACACTCATCGCACGTCACAAGCTCATCCGCAAATCCGATAAACCCGCGGCAAGATGACGCGCTCTCCATATCGCGTGAGCGTGCCTGCGCCTTGACGGTCGTCATCGGATAGAATGTTGCTCTGCCCTCCCCCGCACGCTTCAGAACGGCAATTGCCGCCTTTGCCGATGCCTCATCGGACGTTACGATATTTTGCATCGCCTGTCCCATAGAGGTTTCAAGCGCTATCGTATATTTCGACTCCACACGTATAAGGTGCGAAAGCGGTCCGTGGATTCCCGTGAGGCGACCTGCAGACGATTCACTCATTACGAATCTTACACTGTTATTGTACCCTTCAAAGTGCTCGAGCATCCGCTCCATCGCGGTAATTCTGCTCGTCTGAGCCTCGATCTTCGCCATAACCGTCGAGCGCTCCGCACGCAGCCTTTCCGCCTCCGCCGCTGCACCCGCAAGCGCTTCGTCGGCACGGCGGAACCGTGCGCCTTCGGTCTCGGCTCCGTTCTCGTACCCCGACACGCTTGTCCGTTCGGCGGCGATCGCACTCTCGAGACGCGCAAGCTCATCTCGGTAGCCAGCAAGCTCACCGTCTATGCCTTCCTTGCGCTCGACACCGTCCGATATACTGTTCTTCAGGACGTTAAGGCGCACCCTGAAGTCTCCCGCCTCACTCTCGAGACGCTGCCTTTCGCGGAAGAGCGAGTCTACCGCCTCATCACGCGAATTGCGCTCGGCGATCGCTTCGTCGCGCTGTGCCGAAATCTCCCGACACCTCGCCTCAGCACCATCGATAGCCCCGCCGAGCTTTGCGGCAGTCTCTCTCAGTTCGGAGAGCTTTGATTTTGCACCGTCAAACGTCTTCTGTGCCGTCTCCGAACGCTCCCTCTCATCATCGAGCAGCCGTCTTGCGTGCTGAGCGTTGTTCTCTATAAGCTTCGCATCGTTTTCAAGCTTTGACCGGCTCACCCGCGCCGTATTGATCTGATCCTGAAGCCTCGCCGAAGCTTCACGATTGCTGTGCGAAGCCCCGTATGAACGCTCGATCTGATCCTCAAGCTGTTTCATAGTATCGTCAGCCATCTCAAGCTCGTGCGATGACATCTTCGTGTCAGACTCCGTCTTCTCGAGCGCTGCCCTCTGACGGTCCATATCGTACATCCAGAGCGACACGTCTACCCGTTTCTTCTTATCGTAAAGCTCAAGATACTGCCGCGCCTTTGCGGCATCCCTCTCAAGCGGTGCTATGCGAGACTCAAGCTCCGACGCAATGTCTCCGACACGAAGCATATTTGCTTCGGTCTCAGAGAGCTTCTTCTGCGACTCGGTCTTGCGGTAGCGATACTTCGTGATGCCCGCGGCTTCTTCAAATATGCTGCGTCTCTCTTCGCTCTTCTTCGATATGATCTCCGCGATTCTTCCCTGCCCGACGATCGAATAGCCTTCGCGTCCGACACCGGTATTCATGAAAAGCTCGTATATGTCACGCAGCCTCACGGGGCGGCGGTTTATAAAGTACGCACTGTCGCCCGCTCTGTAGTAGCGGCGCGTGACCGTTATCTCATCATAATCCGACTGTATCGTCTTTCCCTCGCCGCTGTTGTCAAATGTGATCGACACCTCAGCAAAGCCCATCGGGCGCACGCCGTCGGCTCCCGAAAATATGACATCCTCCATCTTGGAGCCGCGCAGACTCTTTGAGGAAAGCTCTCCGAGTACCCAGCGCATCGCATCGGTTATATTGGACTTTCCGCTCCCGTTCGGTCCCACGATGATCGTGGTACCCGGATTAAATCGGAGCACCGTCTTGTCGGGAAACGATTTGAACCCGTGCAGCTCAAGTGATTTCAGGTACAACTGAGACTTCCTCCTTATGTACGGTATACTTTGATATTATAACCTATAAGTCTTTCGTTTTCAACAAACTTTATATGACCGATTCCGAACTTCTCGGCAAAATATCTGCGATTTGCACCTGTCTGCCCGACGGCGGCGGAGGTGCCACCGCGCGCGATCTCAACCGTGATCTCGCAGATATCCGAGCACCCATTCAGCTGCTCCTCTATCGCACGCCTGTATATAACGGAGCGCACGATCTCCCCCATAGCCGGGTGAACCGGTCCCGCAAGATACCGCTCATCTCCGTGCAGATTTTCGCTGTCGCAGAGCCCCACCCTGAGGCATCTGACACCGCTGCGTGCGAAAATTTCGAGCGCCGCAGCCGAGCGCTCGGCTGCCTCCGCAACCGTGAGTGGGGAATATTCTCCCGTCTCGGTCATCCGGGCAAGGTCAGTTCCACGGAACACGACCGTCGGGTATATCCGCGAGCCTACGGCACCCATATCGCATATCTCGCGGGCACAGTCGGCCTCATCAGCTTCGGATGACTGCGGAAGCCCGATCATCATCTGTCCGACAAAGCCAAAGCCCGCCTCGCGTATCATCCGCGCAGCCGCGCGGGTCTGCTCCGGTGTGTGCCCACGGCGGCAGGCCGCGAGAACACGCTCCGACATACTCTGCACACCGAGCTCTATTTCACTCACCGTGTAACGGGAGAGTATCTCCATAACTTCGTCATCTATATAGTCGGGACGGGTCGACATACGTATTCCCGTGACATCCCCACGCCGTACAAACTCCTCCGCCATATCTAAAAGGCGTACCATGAGACTACGGTCGATCCCCGTAAACGAACCTCCGAAGAAAGCGATCTCCGCCCTCCTGCCGCCGAGCGTCCTGACCGAGCTCTCAAGCAGCTCGCGAACCCCGTCCTCCGAAAAAGAAGAGACGCCCGAAATCGTGCGCTGATCGCAGAATACGCACTGATTCGGGCATCCGAGGTGCGGTATAAAGACCGGTATATTCGCGTGTCGGCACCGAGAACTGTTGTCGGTAACGTGTGTCACGTCAGCTCTCCCCCCCCGAAGAGTCCGAGAGCCTCATGTGCAGCCATCTGTTCGGCCTCTCTCTTCGAATGTGCTGCACCGCGCCCTATAACGTTACTGTTCAGTCTTGCCTCAACCTCAAAGAGCTTGTTGTGGTCGGGACCGGATTCGCCGACAAGGACGTATTCAAGTTTCTCGCCGTCCGCCTGCTGAACTATCTGCTGTAGGGCGGTCTTATAGTCGAGAAACGCTCCCGCCGCTTTGACCGAGCCTATCTCCGACTCTATATGCGGAAGCAGAAAATCCTCGATTACCTTCATATCCCGTCCGGAATCGAGATACATTGCGGCAAGGAGCGCCTCAAAAGCATCTGCCACGATTGACGCGCGTTCGCGCCCGTGATTCATCTCTTCGCCGTGTCCGAGATTGATGTACTCACCGAGCCCGATCTCACGCGCAAACTTTGAGAGAGCGCGCTCGCATACGACTGCCGCGCGGATCTTCGTCAGATCGCCCTCCTGACGATCACGGTACCGATCAAACAGGTATCGGCTCACCGCTATAGACAGCACAGAATCGCCGAGGAATTCAAGCCGTTCGTTGCATTCGACCGTGTGACCTTTAGAACGGCATTCGTTCGAATATGACGAGTGCGTCAGCGCCTCCTCAAGCAGTGCTCTGTCATTGAATTTATAACCTACGGCGCGCTCAAGCCCCTCCGCAGGTCGCCTTCCGTTTTCCATAATATAACTTGCCCCCTATCAAAGATTTTGTCGTGCGGCTCATTCCGCACCGTCGGATGTGTGTCCGAGAGCGTCGGTAATCTCGCCGATCGCGCCGGTCGCAACGAACCGCTCAGCCTGCCGCACGGCATTCATTACAGCGCGTGCATCCGAACTGCCGTGAGCCTTTATGACAGGCTTTGATATGCCGAGAATCGGCGCGCCGCCGTGCTCCGACGGATCGTACCTGTGCTTCATTTCGCGCAGCTGATCCTTCATTGACAGGTAAGCTATCTTGGTCTTCAGGCTGTGTGTAAACATACCCTTGAGGCTTCCGAACATATATCTGGACATACCCTCGATCAGCTTCAAGGTGATGTTTCCGGTAAAGCCGTCGGTCACGATAACGTCGCAGGGAGAATTCGGGATCTCACGCGACTCGATATTTCCGACAAAGGCAATATCGGACGAAGCCTTCAGCAGTACATAAGCCTCCCTCTGAAGCTGTCCGCCCTTACATTCCTCCGTTCCGTTATTGAGAAGTCCCACGCGCGGCGACTTTACACCCATCACGTGCTTCATGTAAATCTGACCCATGTACGCCCACTGAAGCAAATTGTCAGGCGTCACATTGATGTTTGCACCGCTGTCCATAAGGAGCATCGGTCGCTCGAACGGAAGTATCGTTGCTATCGCTGCGCAGCGGATTCCGTGTATATTCCTCACGATAAGTGTAGCGCCGGCATGGAGCGCACCCGTGTTTCCGGCGCTGATAAACGCATCTCCCGAATCTCGGAGGAGGCGCAGCCCGACGCTCATTGATGAGTTCTTGTGAGCGCGCACGACCGACATAGGATCGTCCTCCATCGTGATCACGTCGTCGGCATTAACAATATCGATACGGTCGCGGCGACACTTGTTTTCGCCGATACGCTTGGCTATCGTGCTCTCGCGCCCAACGAGAACCAGCTCTGAGTTTGATACGAGCGATGCCGCACAGACACCCGCAACGATCTCCCCGGGTGCGCGGTCTCCTCCCATAGCGTCAATTATTATTTTCATTGCCGATCTTCCTTTCCGCAGTCGCAACAACGTCACCGCGCAATCCGCACAGTGTGTCGGATATGCCGTCGATCACCGAAAGCGCACGTTCGGCATATGCCGAATACCGTGCTTTCTTCCCGCCGCGAACCTTTACACCGAGCGGCGCAATTATTCCGAAATTTGCGTTCATCGGCTGAAAGTCGCCGACGCCGCCTTCTGAGATATACTTAGCCATCGCGCCGATCATCGTAGTATCCGGAAACTTAACGGGCAGCTCGCCGCGAAAGCGAAGCGCCGCCGATACGCCTGCCGCAAAACCGGAGGCGGCGGACTCTATATACCCCTCGACCCCCGTCATCTGCCCTGCAAAATATATATTCTCCGCCGTGCGCAGAGAGTAGTCGCCGTTCAGATGCTCCGGCGAATTGATAAACGTATTCCTGTGCATTACGCCGTACCTCAGAAACTCCGCATGCTCAAGTCCCGGAATCATACCGAACACACGTCTTTGCTCCGGAAACTTGAGATGTGTCTGAAATCCGACGAGATTGAACATCTCGCCCGCCTCGTTCTCGCGCCTGAGCTGAACCACTGCGTAATACGTTTCACCTGTCACGGGATTTGTAATTCCGACCGGCTTTAACGGTCCGAAACGGAGAGTGTCAAAGCCGCGCCGCGCCATTACCTCGACGGGCATACATCCCTCAAACACACGTATACCGGACTCTGCATCCGCACCGTGTACCGGTGCCTCCTCAGCGCTGACGAGCGCATCATAGAAGACGCGATACTCCGGTTCCGTCATCGGGCAGTTTATATAATCTGCGCTCCCCTTTCCGTAACGCGAAGCAAAGAACGCGCGCGACATATCGATAGAATCGAACGATACGATTGGTGCTGCGGCATCGAAGAAGCTGAGCCCCTCTTCGCCGACCAGCGATACTATGTCGGACGCCAGCGCGTCAGCGGTCAGCGGTCCCGTCGCAACGACGACGGTGCCGTCGCGCGGCACACGCCTGACCTCACCCGTCACGACCTCTATCATCGGATGAGAGCGAATGCGCTCTGTCACATATGCTGAAAAACGGTCCCGGTCTACGGCAAGTGCTCCGCCCGCCGCGACCCGCGTCGCATCACACGCCTCCATAATGACCGATCCCATGCGCCGCAGCTCCTCCTTGAGAAGCCCCGATGCGTTTGTGAGCTCCGCAGAGCGGAGCGAATTCGAGCAGACGAGCTCCGCCATGCCGTCGGAACGGTGTGCCGCCGTCTTTACATCCGGCTTCATCTCACACAGCGTCACGGGAACGCCGAGAGAAGCCGCCTGGTATGCCGCCTCGCATCCGGCGAGCCCGGCACCTATTACTGTCAGTCTGTCCACATTGTCCTCCGATGCCACGCTGCGGATCACTCCTCTTCGGGAAGCTCCTCGCGGTGTCCGCACTCGCTGTTTCTGCACACGAGCTGCCGCTTGCCCTTCTTTTTCATCAACATATCGCCGCACTTCGGACACTTCTTGTCCGTCGGCATATCCCACGACGAGAACTGACACTCAGGATACCTCTCACAGCTGTAGAACTGCGTGCGGTTTCGTCCGTACTTCGTCACGATGTCGGCACCGCACAGCGGGCACTTGACACCGAGCGGCTTTGCGACCTGCTTCGTAAACTTGCACTTCGGATAAGCCGAGCATGCGAGGAAGCTGCCGTAACGCCCGGTGCGAAGCACCATATCGGCACCGCACTTTTCGCACTTCATTCCGGTCGGAGCAGCAGCGCTCTCCGGTGCCGCCTCGCCTGACGATGTCAGCGGCTTCGTATTCTTGCAATCCGGATAGTTCGGGCATGCCGCGAACTTGCCGAACCTGCCCTCCTTGACTACCATACGTGCTCCGCACTTGTCACATATTATGTCAGTCTCCTCAACAGGGAGAGTGATATCGTCCCGCGAAACCGATGCCTCGGCGCTCGCAAGCTCGCGGCTGAAGCCCTCATAGAAGTTTCCGAGGACATCCACCATCGTTGATTTTCCCTCTTCTATCCCGTCGAGCTTATCTTCCATGGATGCAGTAAAGCGATAGTCCACAATATCGGGGAATCTCTCACACATCAATTTCGTTATAACCTCGCCTAGCGGTGTCGGTACGAGTGATTTTCCCTGACGTTTTACGTATCCGCGCGTCGTAATGATAGTTATGATCGGGGTATACGTGCTGGGTCTGCCGATACCCTTTTCTTCAAGAAATTTTATGAGCGTCGCCTCTGTGTAGCGCGCCGGCGGCTCGGTAAAGTGCTGCTCGGGTGTTACCGACTCACATCCGAGTCCCTCTCCCGCCGTGATCTGCGGCAGGCGGACGGACTTCTCGCGATCTCCGTCGGTCGATTCCTCATAGAGGGTCATAAAGCCGGGGAACTTGACCGTGTATCCGCTCGAACGGAAGAGATACTTTCCGCAGGTAATATCAACCTGAACGGTCGAGAGCTCCGCGGACTCCATCTGGCTGGAAACGAACCTCTCCCATATGAGCTTATAAAGGCGATATTGGTCGCTCGACAGACGCTGCTTTATCCGCTGCGGCTCTATTTCGACACGCGACGGACGTATCGACTCGTGCGCATCCTGCACACCGGCCTTCGACTTGTATACTCTCGGCTTCTCCGGATAATACCGCTCACCGTACTTTCCGATTATATATTCGCGCGCAGCGGCTCTCGCTTCATCTGCGACGCGGAGCGAGTCGGTTCTCATATATGTGATAAGGCCCTGGACTCCGCCGAACTCGGATCCGAGGTTGATTCCTTCATAAAGCTCCTGTGCAACGCGCATAGTCCGCTGTGACTGGAAATTGAGCTTGCGCGATGCCTCCTGCTGCAGTGTCGAAGTTATGAACGGCGGCGCAGGATTCTTCATCTTTCGTCCGCGGCGCACATCGCGCACCGAAAACGGATTGTGCTCAGTCCCCGCCACCACTTCGGCTGCCGCGTCGCCGCTCTCAAGTTCTACCTTTTCGTCTCCGTCGGCAAGCCCGTAGAACTTTGCCGTCATGCGTTTTTCCTTATCGGTTATGAGCGATGCTTCGACCGTCCAATACTCCTTCGGAACGAACGCGCGTATTTCATTCTCTCTCTCTACGATGATCTTTGTAGCCACCGACTGTACGCGTCCGGCGGAAAGGCCGCTGCGCACCGTCTTCCAAAGAAACGGGCTCAGCTTATAGCCAACTATGCGGTCGAGCAGGCGGCGCGCCTGCTGCGAGTTCACAAGATCAATGTCAATCTTTCTCGGATGCTTTATTGCATCGCGCACTGCGGTCTTTGTAATCTCGTTGAAGGTTATGCGGTTCTCGTCTCCGACATCAAGTCCGAGCGCCGTGGCAAGGTGCCACGATATCGCTTCGCCCTCGCGGTCAGGGTCCGTTGCGAGGTAGACGCGATCCGCAGCCGCCGCTTCCTTCTTGAGCTCTCGGATCAACTCGCCCTTACCGCGTATATTAATATAGTGTGCCTCAAAGTTGTTCTCTATATCTATCCCGAGAGTCGATTTCGGCAAGTCTCTCACATGTCCCTTGGACGCCACGACACGGTACCCCGATCCGAGGTAGCCTTTAATCGTGTGTGCCTTTGCCGGTGACTCAACGATCACTAATTTCTGCATTGATGCTGTTTTCCCTTTCAGATATTGTAGTCAGGTAATAAAGTATAGCTGCGGCGGATTAC
>CAKSEM010000005.1 GCA_934446485.1 uncultured Eubacteriales bacterium
GCAAATGACCGTGCGCTGCTCGGATAAACGATATATGCGGGCTGCGCTACGGCGCGGTCCGTTCGTTATTTCGGAGGTAATTATTTATGAGAAAATACGATATCAATGCGATAAGTTCGGCATCGCACAACGCTGCGGAGGAGTTGTGCCGTATCGGAGGCCTCGGACGCGGGGACATACTGGTTGTGGGATGCTCTTCAAGCGAGGTGACGGGCGGAGTTATCGGCAAGAGCTCTGCGCCTGAAGCGGCGCAAGCGGTGTTTGACGGAATTCGTTCGGTGACGGAGCCGCTCGGCGTGTACATTGCGGCGCAGTGCTGTGAACATCTGAATCGCGCTACCGTGATAGAACGTGCTGCACTTGCATTGCTTCCCACGGCTGAAGAGGTGAATGTCGTGCCTCAGCCGAAGGCGGGCGGGTCGTTTGCGACTGCCGCATACCGCAGCTTTGATGATCCTGCGGTGATAGAGAGCGTCAGTGCCGATGCGGGGCTTGACATCGGATCGACGCTTATCGGAATGCATTTGAAGCGGGTTGCGGTGCCGGTGAGACTGTCGGTGTCGCACATCGGAGACGCTTACGTTACCGCAGCGAGAGTCAGACCTAAGTTTATCGGAGGCTGCCGCGCGGTATACGATGAAAAGCGTATGTGATTGGATCATTTTGCAGGCTTCCTCAGCAAAGAGGGAGTCTGCTTTTTCTTTCGCATCTTCGCTTCGTTCGTTTCCGCAGCCGCGCGAGAAGAGAATCTGACGAAAAACAAAAATCCACTTGACAGAATCGTATCTCGGTATTATAATATGGGTATCAATTAGCCGCCGCTAACTGAACGGCGGCTCTAATTCGCCAGTTTAGTTAGCCTGAGCTAACCGAACTGTGCGTAATGTGCGTAAATTTAAGAGCCGGCAGCATACAGCCGACAACCTGGAGGAGGCGCAATATCTATATGGATATCGTAAAGTTTGAAAATGTCTCGCGCATATATCGGAGCGGAGATCACGAAACACGTGCGCTTGACGGCGTTGATATGACTCTTGAGGAGGGAAAGTTTGTAGTTATCCTCGGTCCGAGCGGCGCCGGAAAATCGACGCTTCTGAACCTGCTCGGCGGACTTGACAGTCCCACGTCCGGCAGGATAACTGTGTGCGGGCGGGACATATCCACCCTTCGCGGCGACGAGCTTGCCGATTACAGGGCGAAGACTGTAGGGTTCGTCTTTCAGTTTTACAACCTGATACCGACGCTTACTGTATATGAAAATGTCGAGCTTGTGCGAGAGATCACCGATGATCCGCTGCCGACCCGCCAGATGCTTGACGAGGTGAGACTTGCCGATCATATGAAGAATTTTCCGGCAGAGCTTTCGGGAGGCGAGCAGCAGCGGGTATCTATTGCCCGTGCGCTTGCCAAGAATCCGAAGCTCCTCCTTTGCGATGAGCCGACCGGCGCACTCGATTCGGCGACCGGAGTCACGGTTTTGAAGCTTCTCCTTTCGATGGCGCGAAACTACGGAAAGACGATCGTCATTGTCACACACAATCAGAATATAGCGAAGATGGCGGACGTCGTCATTCGCGTGAAGAACGGCAAGATCCGCTCCTGCGAGGTTCAGGAGTCGCCGATGAGTGCCGATGAAGTGGAGTGGTGACGATGCTTTGGAGAAAACTTTTGCGTACGGCATGGAAGTACAGGGCTCAGTTCATATCCATGACGCTCATGGTTGCCATCGGTATCGGGATATTTTTCGGATTCAATATAGAGTGGTACAGCATTGAGAAGAACACGGACGAATTTTACGGTGAGACGAGCTTTGCTGATTACCGCATATACAGCGATGCCGGATTTGACGAGGATGACGTGCAGAGTGTTCGCAATCTCGGAGTTTCGGCGGAGCGTGTGCTTTCGGTCAATGTTGACGTAAAGGATTCGGACAATTCGCTTGCGCTCTTTTCACCGGAGCGTGGCGACATATCAAAGTTTTACACGACCGAGGGTGACGACTACGATGCTTCCCGACACGGGTTTTGGCTGTCGGACAGGTATGCTGCAGAGAACGGTATATCTGTCGGCGACAGCCTTACGGTGACGTATCGCGGAGTTGCGGTCACGTCTGAGGTTCTGGGGCTCGGAAAGAGCTCTGAATTTGCCGTGTGTGTGGCCGACGACAATCAGCTTATGCCGGATTACACACGCTTCGGCTTCGTATATGCCTCGCCCGAAACTGTATTCGATGCTCTCGGCACCGAATACTACCCGCAGATAAACATTATTTCGGATATGTCGAAGAGCGAGATGGAGTATGGCCTTGAGGAGGCGCTCGGGATTACGACGCTTGTCGTGCCGAAGGAAGATTTTTTGGCTTATTCGGGACCGCGCGGCGAGATGGAGGAGGGGCAGACGATGGGATCGATTCTGCCGGTCCTTTTCCTCGTCATAGCCATACTTACTATGGTGACGACGATGCACCGCATCGCCTCGAACGAAAAGACGCAGATCGGAACACTGAAGGCGCTGGGTCTGCGCGACCGTCGGATACTTAGGCATTATACATCATACGGATTGACGCTCGGAATTGCGGGATCGGTTCTCGGCATAATTCTCGGCTACGCGATCGCGGGGATGATCATAAGCGACCACGGAATGATGAGCACCTACATAGATCTTCCGTCATGGAGTCTGCGGATGCCGCCGTTCTGCTTAGTTGTGCTTGCCGCGGTCATCGCGTTTATGACGCTCATAAGCTATCTGTCCGTCAGGCGTATGCTCGCGGGCTCTGCGGCAGATGCGCTGAGACCGTATACACCGCGCAAGGTGCGCCCGCTCGTACTCGAGAAAGGCTTACTTTGGAAGCACCTTCCGTTCGGGACACGGTGGAACCTGCGCGATATTTCCAGACATAAGTCACGTTCGCTCATGACGCTCCTCGGCGTTCTGGGATGCATGGTGTTGATGGTCGGCGGAATGGGAATGCGCGATACGATGAGCGGTTTTCTCGACCTTATAGATCACGATATCAGCAACTACGAGACGCGCGTCAACATAACCGAAAGTGCCGATTCCGAAGAGATAGCGAGATTTGCTGACGAGGTGGACGGCGACACTCTGTCCTCCGCAGGGGTACGTCTCGGAGAGAATACGGTAGCGCTCGAGGTTTACAATATCACGCATGATACCGTGCATTTCATGGACGAGAACGGCAGCCGCGTGCAGCTGTCGGATGATGGCGCGTACATTTGCGTGCGCCTTGCCGATGAGTACAGTGTCGGCGACACCGTGGAGTTTTCGCCGTACGGCTCGGACGATACGTACAGCGTCAAGGTGATCGGGATCCTCCGCTCGGTTATGACCGAGAACCTCGTTATGACCGAGGAGTGCGCCGACAGACTGGGGATACCGCATCGTGTCAGTGCCGTTCTGACCGACCGTGCTCAGTCGGACATACCCGACAGAGCTTTCATATCGGGAAGACAGTCGAAGAGTGCGATCATGGAGTCGTATTCGAGCTTTCTTGATATAATGAATGCTATGGTTGCCGTCCTCGTCGTCGCCGCGGCGGTTCTCGGAGTGGTCGTGCTCTACAACCTCGGCGTTATGAGCTATATCGAGCGCTCACGTGAGATGGCAACATTAAAGGTGGTCGGCTTCCGTGATCGACACATCGGACGGATACTTATTAGCCAGAATATATGGATTACGGCGATAGGAGTCCTGCTTGGACTGCCGGCGGGATACGGGACCTTGCGCTGCCTTGTGGATGCGCTTGCTTCGGAGTATGAACTGACCGTCATCATAAATCCTGTGACGTACATATTGAGTATGCTCCTCACATTCGGCGTGTCACTCATAGTCGGCTTCTTCATTGCCCGTAAGAATCGAAAGATAGATATGGTCGAAGCGCTGAAGGGCGCAGAATAAAAAAGGTACCTCCGACCTGCGAGTCGGAGGTCTTTTTGTATAAAGGAGTCCGCCTGATAAATTGGCATTTTTAAAGAGGCTTTTGCCGACGATCGGTTTCACCGCAGCGGATGTTTCCTTGTAAACGGAGCTGTCGTCGAAGGCGACCGAGGGATTCTCCGTTTTTGCTACACGAGATTGCTGCAAGACATCCGCTTCGCACTTGCACGGCATCTCTCGACACGGGAGGTGGGGCGAAAAGAGCCCCCGCCGCAATTTGCGGCGGGGGCATCTGCAGGTGTCGGAAAATTCAGAGAGATTTCGGCTTTGTCGATATCAGTGCTTTGAACAAGCTGTCGGATTTACCGTAGGTTATGTGTGCGTCAGCGGTGCTCCTTTATGTGCAGCAGCTCCCGCACACGTCCGCGGACAGCGTCGCGCCCGCGAAAGACGATATGTCCCGTTATATAGTTAAGTATCACGACGATCACGGTAGCGGGGATCTTTGCTATGTCATTGCTCAGCCCGCACAGAGCGCAGAGAGCGATTATGAGATCCTCGGCAATGAGCGACGCGAAGCGCGAACCGACGAAGCCCACGAATTCGCCGAGTTTTGCACGGACGGTAGATGCCATGCTGTGGAACACGAAACGACGGTTGGCGAAGAACGAAAAAATAACGGATATGAGCCACGATACGGTATTGCGTATCAAAATATTCGTCAAGCCGAGCCCGGGAAGGTAGTATACAGCAAAGTTTATGACTGTGGTCAGTCCGCCGACGATCATATACGATATGAAGCGTCTGTATCGCGTCCACAGGTGTCGCAGATACTCATCCATCTTGATCAGTCTCCGTTCTGCCGCCTATTCGGCGGTGCAAAAGTTGTGAATTTCAAAAATCATGCGGGTCACTTTTTGCAATGTGACATGGTTTTTTAGGCGCCGGATTCCGTTACAGACCGAACGGTTTTATCACGATCTGTCGGATAGAATTGCATCAAATCTCTGTGGCGGCGAGGCTCTCGCAGAGATTCGAAAAATCATCGCGGGACATTATCATATTGAGTGCCGACAGCAGTGCGTTCGGCGACATTCCCGCCGGCAGCCCCGCCGCTTCGGCGAGCCTGTCCCGCCGTTCGGCGGCGCCGTCAGTACCCGACATTCCCCGCTCGAAGAGATCTGTCTTTGAAATTTGCTCTGCGCGGCGGCGCTCTCCGTGTGAAGCAACCTCCGGATGGTTCGTAATGAGACGGCACAACGCCTCGTGCAGTACATCCGCGGGCACTCCCTCTACACCGAGCACACCTTCGCGCGATGCGCGCTTCTTACGTCGCTCGCGTCCGGGGATCCTCGGCACGTACAACTGATACAGCCTCTCCGGCGGTATCATAGACGAGATTCTCGAGCGAATTACCGAGCCGGCACCGTCGGAGTCGCACAGAACGATCACGCCGTTTTCGGACAGCCGTCGAATAAGCGCCTGCCGCTCTGTATTCTTGAATATGCCGAAGCCGTCCGTAGTTATTATGCAAGCCTCCGCTACGGCGGAGAGTGCTATCTTGTCATACTTTCCCTCCACGATTACGGGGAGGGCGAGCCGTATTTTATCCACAGCCGGATGCCTCCGTTGACGTCACCGTCTTATGCCGACGGAGCATATCAGTCTTTCAAGCGGTATGTATCCGAGCGGTGTTGTCTTCATCTTCATATCTGCCTCGGCGCACATAGACACTGCGCGGTCGAGGGCATCTGCCGAGACTCCGGAGACTGCTTTCATATATAGCCCCACGCGGTATTCATGCATCTTCATGGTTTCTGATATCGCGCGGCGGTCAGCTCCCTCTGCGGCAAGATGCGCGACTGTTGCCATGTCACAGAAGGACGATGTTACCGACGCGAGCAGCCTTACCGGGTTTTCACCTCTCCGCTTTGCGCGCGACAGACATGTGAGCGCTGCGGCACGGTCTCCTCCGAGGATAGAGTTCGCAAGCATGAATGCGTCCTCCTCGGGAGAGTGCGATACGGTTTCGCCGACGAGGGCGGCACTTACCGTCCCGACACCTGATGATTTGGCAGCCGCAATGAGCTTGTCAGCCTCTCCGCGCAGGCGGTGCATCGATCTGCCGCACAGTGCGACCATGAGGTGTGCGGCTTCGGATTCTGTACCGAGAGATGCTCCGGAAAAGTGTCGGGTCAGCCACTGTGCGAGCTTCGCCTCGCTCTGAAGGGGAAAATCGACTGCCGAGAGGTGTTTTGATATTGCTTTGAACGCCGTGCTCGGACGTCGCTCTGTCCCGGGATCGAAACCGCCGGGGGCGACACTTATGACGAGCACCGCGCCCGGGTATTCACCGAGGGAGGCGTATACCTTATCGAGAGCGCTCCTCTCACGCTCCGGGATGGTCTTGTACGACGTGAGGCGCACGCGCACGAGTTTTTGCTCTGACATGAGCGGAGGCGCGGCTATCGCCGAGAGGAGCGCGTCAGCGGTGAAGTCATCGTCGCCGAGAATGACCTCGTTAAACACGGCGATCGATTCGTCCGCAATGACGGTGCGGCGGATGACGGATGTGTAGTGCTCCTTGAGGTAGTCCTCTTCACCGCAGAAGAAGTACCCCCCCGAGGGGGACTTTGCCGACGTTTTCAGTTCACGTTCTGTCATCCTCTCGCCTCCGTTCACAGATTTTACTTTAGATATGATACCATAACGGCACGAAAATTGCAAGGCTATTTGCACGGCGCTACCGTTACCCGTTACCGTCTGACGAGGTACTTCCTCATATCGATTGCGCAGGCGATCAGGATTATGAGTCCCTTTATGACGTACTGCATATTCGAATCGATGCGCAGGAACGTAAGTCCTACGAATATGATGCGCAGAAGCACGACGCCCGTGATGACGCCGCTTATCCGTCCGATGCCGCCGACGAAGGACACGCCTCCTATGACGCACGCGGCGATCGCGTCGAGTTCATAGTTGAGACCTGTCGCTGCACTATTGGAACCGATCCGTGCCGCCTCAATAAAGCCGGTGATCCCGTACATGATTCCCGCGAGTGTGAACACCAGGATGATCGTCGCCGTGACACTGACGCCCGATACGCGCGCCGCATCTTCATTCGAACCGACGGCGAACATATTCTTTCCGAAGCGCGTCTTGTTCCAGACGATCCACATGATCACCGTAACGGCTGCCGAGTAGAAGACGTAGTTCGGCAGCGCCGTGCTGCCGAGGCTCACGATGCTCCCGGTTATGAATGAGGTGTATGAGTCGTCGAGCCCCGAGAGCGACTGTCCGTTATTGTTTCCGTTCATCAGGTACATGAGAAGTATTCCGTAGGTGATGAGCTGCGTCGCAAGTGTTACGATGAACGGGTGCAGATGAAACTTTGCTGTGCAGAAGCCGTTCACCAGCCCGACGAGCCCGCCTATTGCTATGGCAATGAGGAACACTACCCACAGCGGCATAGTCTGCAGAGCGGGGAACATCTTGCTCGCGTACCCTGTTGCCTGAAGAAGCGATGCCGAGACGCACGCGACGAGTCCGACTATTCGTCCGGCGGACAGGTCCGTGCCCGTGAGGATGATACATCCGGCGATACCGAGTGCTATCGGCAGGTTTGCTGCAGACAGTGAAATTATATTTACGATCGACGGGAGCGACAGGAACATCGGATTTATGATCTCGATTATCACTATTGCCCCGATGAGAAATATATACAGAGAGTTATCTATCAGCAATTCGCGCCTCCGTCTCCGTCGTTCATCGGGCGGAAGTGCGCGGTATGCACCGAGGCGGGCCGCTATGCCGCGCCTCTCTTTAGTTTTTTCCATACTGAAGTCTCCTTGATATAGGTTGCGGTGCGGTGTTTCAGACGTATTTTGCCGCAAGCTCCATGATCTCCTCCTGTGTCGTATCCCTTGCGGATACTTCTCCCGCAAGGCGGCCGCCGGACATCACGAGGATGCGATCGCATATGCCGAGCAGCTCCGGCATCTCACTTGACACCATGATGACCGAGCGCCCTTTTGCTGCAAGCTGAAGTATCAGAGAGTATATCTCATACTTTGCACCTACATCGATGCCGCGTGTGGGCTCATCGAGCAGCAGCACCTGCGGATCGGTCAGGAGCCAGCGTGCGAGGATCACCTTCTGCTGGTTGCCGCCCGAGAGGGTGCGTATCTTTGTGCTCTGTGACGGAGTTTTGATGGAGAGAGATTTTATCATACGTGCCGTAACGTCCTTCATCCGTCCGGAATCGAGGAAGATGCCGGCGTGCAGATATCGCTCAAGACTCGATATCGTTGTGTTTTCGGTGATATTCAGTATCCCGAAGATGCCGGTTGCGCGGCGCTCCTCGGTGATGAGTGCGAAGCCGTTCCTCTTAGCCTCTCCTGCATTCCGATTGCGGCATCGCCGACCGCCGAGCGTGATCTCACCGCTCTGCCTTTCGGCGATGCCGAAGATACATTCGAGTACCTCCGTGCGTCCCGCACCGCCCAGACCCGCAATGCCGAGTATCTCGCCGCGCCTGACGTCGAAGGAGACGTCCCTGACATGGCTGTGCGCGGCGGTGAGAGAGCGGACGGTGAGCGCCGTCTCACCCGGTGTTGCGATCTTTTCGGGGAATCGCTCACCGAGTTCACGCCCAACCATCAGACGTATGATAATATCCGTCGTCAGATCCTCCGCGCGCTCAGTCGCGACCCATCTCCCGTCGCGCATGACCGTGACTTCATCCGATATGCGCAGTATTTCCTCCATTTTATGGGAGATATAGATGATCCCGCAGCCGCGCTCCTTCAGTGCTTTTATAATATCGAAGAGGTGCTCTGCCTCGTCGTCGGTGAGCGACGAGGTAGGCTCATCGAATACGATAACACGTGCGCCGTATGAGACTGCCTTTGCGATCTCGACCATCTGCCGTTCGGATACCGGCATACGGCTCATGACGGTGCGCGGATCGGTGCGTATCGAGAGCTCGTCAAAGATCTGCTGCGTTTTTTCATACATAATGCGCTCGGATGTGAAGATCCCGCCGACCGTCGGATATCTGCCGAGCCAGATGTTATCCATGACGTTACGTTTGAGCGCCTGATTGAGCTCCTGATGCACCATAGCGACGCCGTGCTCGAGCGCTTCGCGCGGTCCGCGGAAGTTTACCGTCTCGCCTTCAAGACGGATCTCTCCCGAGTCCTTTGAGTAGATTCCGAAGAGGCACTTCATAAGTGTTGATTTTCCGGCGCCGTTTTCTCCCATGAGTGCATGGACCGAGCCGCGCCGGACGGTCAGCGACACTCTGTCGAGCGCGCGGACTCCGGGAAAGCTCTTTGAAATGTCGCGCATACTGAGGAGCACGTCGCGACCGTTTTTATTCTGTCTCACTTTGCACTTCCGTCCTCACCGAGATATGCAGAATAATTGATGCGCACCTTGGATACGCCGTCGTCGATCGTGTAGTCGCCGAGACGGTCGAGAAGTCCTCCTCCGCTTTGGGCTGAGGCAATGGCAAGCCTCAGAGCTTCTGCCATGCCTTCGGAATCCTGTTTGACCGTGCCGGTCATCCTGCCGGATGCTATCAGAGAGCGCGCGGCATCGGTTGCGTCGACTCCGAATACGGGTATCGTGACCGAACCTTCCGCGCCGGTGTTGAAGCCTGCCGCGGAGAGTGCCGTTATCGCTCCTTCAGCCATGTTGTCGTTGTTGCAGATGACGAGCTCGATCATGTTGCCGCCTGCGGTGTTATACGAGGTCAGGAGCGTCGTCATATATTCATTCGATGCCTGGGCGGACCACTTGCCGTCGCGGTCGAGAAGATACTTGTCGGTGTTTGAGGAGTCGTAGAATCGGAGCGGCGGACGTCCTGCCGCCTCGAGCTTGCGGTCGGCGTTTTCGACGGAGTATTTCGTTCTGTATATGGCTTCGTTGTTGCCCTTTTCCCCCATGAACATAACGTAAGAGATCTCGCCGTCGTGATTGAGATCGACCTCGTCAAAATGCTCTGTGAGGTAGTCGCCGATCATGTCGCCCTGAAGGTATCCTGCCTCGGCGGCATCGGTACCTACGAAGATGCATCGATCGTAGCTGTTCACCACATCATCTGAAACCTCGCGGTTGAAGAATATGACGGGGATATTTCTATCGCGTGCAGCCTGTACGATGCTGCCTGCGGCGTCATCCGAGCCCGTAGTCACAATGTTAACGGCGATAAGCGATGCACCCTTCGTGATGGCTGTCTTGACTTGCTCTGTCTGTGTAGTCTGGCTGTTGTTGCTGTCGTAGTCCTGATATGAGATGTTCTCGTCCTTCAGCTTGCCGTCAAGTGTGGAGCGAACGCTTGAGATGTACGGGTCACTGTAGGTGTAGTAGAATACGTGAGCGGAGGCGGTGCCGTCGTTTTTGCCGCCGCACCCCGTGAAGATAAACGGTGTCATGATTGTAAGCGCCGCACACAGCGCCGCCGAGATGAGCTTTCTTTTCAGCATAACGGATCCCTTTCTTTTGGGCGTACTTTAGCTTTGCCCGATTTTTTATGCATGACTATTATTTACGGGAGGCAAAAAAATAAACGCTCTGCGCGTCAGTTTGATAAAAATATGAAAATTTGAAAGAGCCCTCCCTGCGGGAGAGCTCTTTCGGACGTATTTCGACCATTTAGCGGCGGCGCTTCTTCTTCACGGAGTATCCGAAGGAGCCGATCTTCTTTCCGAGCGCAAAGTACGAGCCGTGGGCGTACGCTGCAAGGGCGCATTTCTCAATGTGCAGTCTGCCGCGCTCGTCAATATATCGCTCATCTACATCTACTGCCACAATGTCGGACACGAACATATCGTGACTGCCGAGCGGAACGATTTCTGTGACGCGGCATTCTATGCTCACGGGGCTCTCGGCGACGGCGGGACAGCCAACCTCAAAGGCATCCTCGCGAGTGAGGCGGCAGGCGGCGAATTTGTCGGCGTCGCGCCCGCTCGTGACGCCGCAGTAGTCGATCGAACGGATTATATGCGAGCTTGGCAGATTGATAATGAACTCTCCCGTTTCGCGGATGATCCCGTAGGAGTACCGTTCGGGACGGAGTGATATGTAGGTCTTAGGCGGATCCGATGAGAGGATCCCGGTCCATGCGACGGTTATGAGGTTGTCGTGTTCGCCGTCGCTGCACGAAACGAGCGCGGGAGGTACGGGCGACAGGAGTGTTCCCGGTTTCCATTTAATCTTTCCCATAATAATTATATTCCTTTCGCCGATTCCGCGGTGCGTCGTTTTTCGTTCTCCGATGCGGCATACCACCTGCCGTCGGTGTTTATTCTTCCAGTGCGGTCACGATTTCGCAGACGTACATTTTATGGACACCGTCCGATTCATAGTACCGCATCGGCGCGGCATCGATGAACTTTGATGTGTCGAGCGGAGCGGCGTACAGCTTTTTCAGGATGAGCACGCGTCGTGCACCTTCAAAGTATACCGCACGTCCGTCGCCCAGCTCGGTGAATATCGGCACAAGACCGCAGAGCTTTGCCTTGTCGGTATCGCGTCCGCTCAGGCTGCCGCACAGTGACAGAGCGTCGCGCCGCTCATTGCCCAAAAATGTCAGCGTAATGTACGGACTCTCCTCGGTGAAACGGTACGTGTGCCGTTCGGGGCGGACAAAGACGAACGCAACGGGGCGCCCCCACAGCTCTCCGATACCGCCCCAGCCGGCGGTCATGGTGTTGTAGTCGCGACCGAACACATCTCCTTCGGGAAGTGCCGCCGACACGAGCATCCAACCGTGTCCGATCTCCTCTGCGGGATTCATAGACAGCTCATACGGCGAAACTTTTCGGTAGTTGCTCATTTTTGCTTACCCAAACGCCGATGCGTGCCGCGCGTCGGCGCCCTTTCGAATCCAAGGTGCGGGGTATGCCCGCGGTATGGTTACAGTATATGCAAAATTCAAGAAGTTTGTCACGAAAATCAGAAATTTGAACCGTTCCAGCCCCAGTGAGAGACCTCTTCATACTTAATATAGATGCGGTTTTCCGGTACATTCAGTGCGAGACGGAGCTTTTCGCAGAGTGATGCGGTCATTCTGTCGTATGCGCTTGCATCGGCACTGCCGAAGAGGCTCACCTGCACCATGACGCAGGGCTCGCACCTGCCGCCGAGCGCCATATACTCACCTCCGCGCAGGGATGTCATGAGCCACTGCTCGCTCTTGCCCGGCAAAAGCTCGATCTCGCGCCCGAGAAGGTTTCTGAGCACCTCGGAGCGGTCGCGGTCGATCGGGACATTCGTTCTGATTTCAATATACGGCATGAGTTATATCATCCTTTCGGTAGTTAAGTTATGAATCGGACATTTGATCATTGCGGAATCCGATGCGGAACAGCTCGCGGAGCCGAGCGTTCTGACCGGAAAGGTAGAGGTATCCGAACAGCGCCTCAAGTCCCGTTGCGCGCCGATACTGTGCCGGTGTCGCTCTGCGCGGTACACCGCCGTGCACACCGTTGCGGCCTCGGTGGAATACGGCATCCTCCTCCTCGGTGAGAAGCGGAGCGATCCGTTCAAGCGCATCACTTTGTGCGGGCGCCGTGACGTAGGCGAGTGATGCGACGCTCGGATTTTTGACGCCGCCGCGCACGAGGTGCTCGCGCACGAGAAGCTCGAGGACGGAATCACCGAGATAGGCGAGTGCGGCGGACGGGAGGCGGGATGCCTCCTCGGCGGGAATCACATTCTCAGTCAATCGGAATCTCCTTTCATGAGCGTATTGATAATGACGGTCGCAGCCGCGGCTGCGACGAATATGAGCCACGTGAGGTGCCAGCCGCCGAAGATAAAGCTCGCAAGAAAGTAGACGATCACGGCGGCGAGCCACATGACTGCCGTTCCGGATTTTGCGATAGCTCGGCGGCTTGCGCCCCGCTCAAGTTCACCTATCATCTCTATGATCACGGAGCCTGCCGCTGCGGAGATGAATATGAGCCATGTGAGGTGCCATCCTCCGAAGATGAAGCTGATGAGAAAATACAGCATTACGGCGGCGAGCCACATGACGGTGTTCAGTGTGCCGGCTATCGAAGAAAACGCATGTGCCGTTTCACCGCTCGGATCGCTGTCGGGAGCCGTCCGATGTGCGGTGCGGGCTGCGAGATATGCGTCAAAATCGTTCATGGCGGCGCGGTATGCATCGATTTGGTCGCGCCCGTCGGAAACGGCAGCGTCATACAGCTCCTCGGCCCGTTTTTCGGCGTCATGCATTTCCTCCGGGGTGAGGGTTACTCCGGCGCGTGCCAACTCAGACTCGATCTGTTCGGGAATCCGTTTTTTCAAGGTGAATCTGCTCCTTTCGGTTCGGTATTATGTTCGGAAAATGCGCACTCGTTACATATTCACTGTGTCACGGCGATGCCGTGACCGATTGCAGCTTTCGCGGACTTGCCGATTGCGGCTACTCCTCCATCGCTTCAGCGGCACGCATGATGCCGAGCCGCCCGGACTCATAGGTGAGTCCTCCTTGGAGAAAAGCGGTGTACGGCGGGCGCATCGGGCCGTCGCATGACAGCTCAATGGATGAGCCGCCGACGAACGCTCCCGCTGCCATTACGACCTCATCCGCATATCCCGGCATAGCCCACGGCTCGGGAGATACGTGCGCATCCACCGGGGAGGCTGACTGTATTCCGCGGCAGAAGCGCACGAGTCGTTCGCCCGTGCCGCACTCAACTGTCTGGATGATGTCGCTTCTGCGTTCAAACGGTCCCGGCGAGACGCGGTATCCGAGAGAGTCAAAAATATATGCGGCAAGGTGTGCGGTTTTCATAGCCTGCGCGACCGTGTGAGGCGCCATGAAGAGCCCGCGCAGAATGTTGCGGTTCTGTCCGAGCGTTGCGCCGGCTTCGAGCCCCACGCCGGGGCAGCAGAGCCGATACCCGGCAAGCTCCGCGGCGCGTGCGCTGCCGGCGATATATCCGCCGCAGTCCGCTACGCCGCCGCCGGGATTCTTTATGAGTGAGCCGATTATCATATCGGCTCCGTCCTCGCCGCCCGTCGGCTCCGATGTCTCGGTGAACTCGCCGTAGCAGTTGTCCACCACGACGAACGGTGCAGGTATTCCCGCTTCGGCTGCCGCGCAGCGCACCGTTTTTGCGGCGCTGCGGATTTCGGCAACGGTCAGCGTCGGGCGTGCGAGATATCCCTTTGAACGCTGTATATAGACGACCTTGATTTTACTGTCTGCATCGCGGATCGCCGCCGCAACGGTCGGAAGATCGATTCCGTCATCCGTCATCGGTATGCCTCTGTACATGATGCCGAAATCGGCAAGCGACCCTGTACCGTCTGCCTGTCTTGTTCCCGTCTCATCGATCCCGATGACATCGAGCATCGTGTCGTACGGGAGCCCTGTGACGGAGAGCATAACGTCTCCGGGACGGAGCAATGCAAAGAGACCTATGGTGAGCGCGTGTGTGCCCGATGCCATAGAGTGGCGCATAAAGCCTGCCTCCGCACGGAAGACTCCCGCGCATATGCGGTCGATCGCATCGCGCCCGCGATCTCCGTAGCCGTAGCCCGTAGACGGGGCGAAGTAGCTCTCCGATACTTCGTTTTCGCGGAACACATCGAGGACGTGCTCCGTATTTGCACGCGCCGTGGCGTCAATGTCGCGGAAGACTTCGGAAAGCTCCGCTTCAGCTTCATCCGCGAGGGATCGTATTCTGTCAGATATTATCATATAGGCGATTCTGCCTTTCTGAGCGTTTTTTCTCTGTGCCGTTCGGACATCTGAGGATCAACTCGTCGTTGGAATATGTGAGTCCGTACTTTTTTAATACCGCTGCGGCATAGTCCGCAGCACTTCCCGCATCGAGACCGTCCGGCGAATGTGCATCGCAGCCGATGACTGCGCGGCAGCCGTGCTCTCCCGCAATGCGCCAGAACTCCTCGCGCGGATACCATCGCCCGTCTGCAAGACCCAAAAGATTGTATTCGAGCGGTGTGTCCGTTTCGACTGACGCGCGGCACACCTCGCTCATCGCATCGCGGTATTCGTCCGCACTGCCGATGAAATTGATTATATCGGGGTGCGCGACATAAGTGAAGATCCCGAGCCGCATCGCCTCCGTTACCTGAGACGTGTACTGTCGCAGTATATTCGGATCGTCTGTCGGTGTGCCCGAGTATACGCCGTCGTATTCGTTCTCGGTGAAATGCTGTCCGAGTATCAGATAGTCGCACGGGAAGCGCGTCAGGAGACGCAGGGTATCGTCGAAGTGGCGAGGGTAATATTCTACCTCATAGCCGAGGTAAATATCTATCTGTCCGCGGAATTCTTCGCGCAGAGCCGTGACCGACGCGACGTATTCCGCCTGATCTTCGGGAGCCATGCGGTACCATGAGTAAAAGCCGTCGCGGGTGATCTGCGGCGCATGGCATGAGAAGCCGAGCGTATGCATACCGCATAGGATCGCGCGTCTGACGTAATTGTGCAGCTCTCCCGAGGCGTGATGGCAGAGCGGCGTATGTGTGTGATAGTTGGATGTGAGGTTCATTTCGGTAATGCCCTCGGTTCAGCCCAGCACGGGGCGGCGCAGTGTAACGCGGTCGATGATGTTCAGTGAGCAGCGTTCTGCGAGCTTCATCGCACGGCGGTACTCATCCGGGTCAGCTACCCGTTCGGGCGAGTGCGCATCGCAGCCGACGATGACGCGGCAGCCATACTCACCCACCGTTTTGAAAAATGCTTCGTTCGGATAGCATCGCCCGTCGGCGAGTCCCAGTAAATTCAGTTCGAGCGGTGTGTCCGTTTCGAGCGACGTACGGCATATGACGCTCATTGCCTCAAGGTATTCGTCCGTGTTGCCTGAGTACCCGAGCATATCGGGGTGAGCTACATAGGTATATACGCCGAGGCGCATACCTTCGGCAACCTGTGCGGCATATCGGCGGACGAAATCTATGCTGTCCGTGTCCCACACGTGCTGGTGCTCCTCGTCCTCGTATTCGTTTCCGACGTAGTGCTGCCCCATGATGATGTAGTCGCACGGACGGCGGTTCAGCATATCGAGGAGCGAGCGGAAGAGACTCGGATAGTATTCGGCCTCATAGCCGATGAGAACGCGAAGCCGTCCCGCGAACTCTTCGCGCACTGCGAGGATTTCGTCAACGTATGCGTCCATCTCCTCCCGTTTCATGCGGAAGCCCGAGTAATAGTCGCCCGGGAACGGCTGCGGTGCATGGCACGCAAAGCCGAGCGTATCGAGTCCGCGTGAGACGGCATATTCGGCGTATTCGCGGACCGTGCCGGAGGCATGGCGGCAGAAGTGCGTGTGCGTGTGGTAGTTTGCAATCATTTTGCGTGAGGCGTAGTCATACAATGCCGTTCAGCTCCTTTCGGAAAGGAGCCGTTCCGCTGCGGCGATACGCACGCAGGTGCAGAGTATCTTTGTCGCCTGCTTCAGCTCGTGGAGCTCGGGGAAGGAGGGTGCAATACGCAGATTTGAGTCCTCGGGGTCGCGCCCGTAAGGATAGGTTGCACCTGCGGTTGTCAAAGTGACGCCGACGCTGCGTGCGAGCTGATAGACGCGCTTTGCGCATCCCGGGTACACATTCAGGCTGATGAAGTAACCGCCGCGCGGCTCGGTCCAGTCTGCTATGCCGAGGCCGTCGAGGTATCTCTCAAAGATGTTTTCCACCATCTCGAATTTCGGACGGAGTATCTCCGCATGCAGCTTCATGTGGCGGCGGATCCCGTCGGCGCTGCCGAAGTATTTGACATGGCGCATCTGGTTTATCTTGTCGTAGCCGATCGTCTGTGTAGCGAGGATCGGGCGTATGTGGTCGAGATTCTTCTCGCTTGCCGCCATGATGGCAATCCCCGAGCCGGGGAAGGTGATCTTGGACGTTGAAGCAAAGTAGAAGATGTTGTCCTCGGTTCCGTGTGTGCGGGCGCGCTCAAATATGTCGGCAAGGTGCACATTCTCATCGTACAGCTCGTGCACGGCGTAAGCGTTATCCCAGAATATGCGGAAGTCGGGTGCTGCAGGCTTCAGTGCCGCAAACTGCTCTACGACCTCATCGGAGTACGTGATCCCGCCGGGATTTGAAAATTTGGGCACGCACCAGATCCCTTTGACGGACGGATCGGAGCAGGCAAGGTCGTATACCTCCTTCATGTCGGGGCCGTCGGCGTTCATCTTTATCGGTATCATCTCAATGTCGAGCGTGCGGCAGATCGTGAAGTGGCGGTCATATCCGGGGCTCGGGCAGAGGAATTTGATCCTTCCCTGACGGAACCACGGCTCGCGTCCTCCGGCGACGCCGAACAGCATTGCACGTACGATCGTGTCATACATTACGTTGAGCGACGAATTTCCGAGCACCATTATCATATCCTCAGGCAGCCCGAGCAGCTCGCCGAACAGACGCTTAGTCTCCGGCAGACCGTCGAGTATGCCGTAGTTGCGGCAATCGAACCCGGTTTCGGAGAAGCAGTCTCCGCGGTCGGATATTACGCCGAGCATTTTGGACGACAGGTCGAGCTGCGCCTGACTCGGCTTTCCGCGGGTCAGGTCGAGTGTGAGGTTCTCCTCCTCCCACGCAGAAAGCTCGGTGCGCGCCGCACTGAGCTCAGATTCGAGCTCCTCTTTCGACATATCGGTATACTTGATCATATTCGTTTTCTCCCTTTCGGATATATTAAACATAATTTTCACCGGGGGTTATTTCATAAGCCCCGAAATGATGCGCTCCTCAGCTTCTTCGGCAGTGAGCCCGAGAGTCATAAGCTTCAGTATCTGATCTCCCGCGATCCGTCCGATCGCAGCTTCATGGATGAGGCGGGCGTCCACATCGTTCGCCGTGATCTCCGGGATCGAACGTACCGTTGCCGTGTCCATGATGACCGAGTCGCACTGTACGTGACCGAAGCAGTCGGCGTTTCCCGTGATCGCCGGATAGAATATCTGATGAGATGCACCGCGCGCTACGCTGCGCGAGTTTATGCGTGCGGAGGAACCGTCGCCGCACAGCTCTACGTCAGTCTTGGAGGATACGGTCTCATCGCCGCTCGTCATGATGCGTTCGTTTATGAGCACTGTCGATCCCTCGCGTGCCGTGACGGTCGTTTCACGCTCTGATGCGGACACGCCGCCGAGCTGAACCGTTTCGATCTCGATCGTGGCGCCGGGGGCAAGATCGACGAACATCTTCGGCTTCATGCTGCGTCCGCCGACGCCCTCGGCAAAGTGCTTTTCCACATACTTTACATGTGAGCGTTCGCCGATGCGGAGCGTGTGCACACCGTCGTGTGCCGACGGAGCGTCGCCGCCGTTGTGTATACCGCAGCCTGCGACGATCAGAACGTCGCAGTCGTACCCTATGAAGAAGTCGTTGTAAACGGTTTCGGTGATGCCGGATTCGGTTATGATAACGGGGATATGTACGCTCTGGTTTTTCACGCCGTCACGCACCGTTATGATGATGCCGGGCGCATCCGGCTTCGTATCGATCCTTATATCGTCGGTGCTGCGTCTTCCTGCGCCGCGGCTGTTTTCTCTGAGATTATACGCTCCCTCCGGCACGGCGTGGAGATCCGCGACACGCGCGAGGAGCTCTTTTCGTATGAGATCGTTGTTTTCCATATGCTTATCTCCTCTCCGGTGTTCGGTCGAATCGACACGTGCGTGCGGCGAACGAATCTATCTGCGGCAGGATATCATCCGGTGTGCCGCGGCCTGCAAGGTGTCCGCCGGCAATCATTATGACGTCGTCCGCCTGGCTTATGATGCGCTCCTGATGCGATATGATGATGAGCGTCGAAGCGCTCTTTTCGTGAAATTCGCGGAAGGTCTCTGTGAGACGGTGAAAGCTCCACAGGTCTATCCCCGCTTCGGGCTCGTCGAATATCATGACGGGTGATGCGGTGGCAAGCACCGAGGCGATCTCGATGCGTTTCAGCTCGCCGCCCGAGAGAGAGGTGTCTACCTCGCGGGTGAGGTAGTCTGCGGCGCAGAGACCGACGGATGTCAGAAATTCACACGTTTCGCTGCGCGACAGATGCCGCCCGGCTGCGATCTCAAGCAGGTCCGAAACGCGCATCCCTTTGAAGTGCGGCGGATGCTGAAAGCCGAAGCCGATCCCGAGGTGAGCACGCTCCGTGACGGACATATCGGTGATGTCCTGTCCGTTGAGCATGACGCGCCCGCTGTCGGGCTTGTATATTCCCATGATTATCCGTGCGAGCGACGTCTTTCCGCCGCCGTTCGGGCCGGTTATAACGGTGTAGCGTCCCGTGTCGATCGAGAGAGAGAGGGAGTCGAGAATGAGACTGCGCTCACCGCTCGTATCGGACGGCGCCGAGTAGGTTATGTTTTTTAGCTCTATCATTTTGTTCTCCGTTTCGCCGCCGCGGCGGCAGAACAGATATGCCGACTCGTTGCGGCATACTGTCACAGTAAATTTCCGTACTTATAGATTATATAATAGACAGTGAAAAATTTCAAGTGACAGAGCGGCAAACTGCACGTTTTTCTCGAAAAAATCGGCGTGCAAAGCACGCCGATCCGAATAACCGATTTATTCACCGAGAATCAGGGAAGCCATGGCGTCTGCGAGAATACGCGCGGAGCGCGTCGCTTCGGCAAGGCTGTTGGCGGCAGTGCCGACCTCTACGAGAAGAGACTGCGGTGTGTACTGCTCGTTGAAAGATGCCGAACGAAGGTTGATTGCGCGCATCAGCGATTCGTCGTATTCCGCTATTCTTGCTTGCATTCTTATCGCAAAGGAGAGATTTTTCTCCCATGTACTGTGCCCGGATCCGGCGTAGTCTGTGCCTACGACGAGCATTATCTGTGCCGCAGCCTCGCCGCCGGATTCGGAGATCGGCCGCAGATTCACTCCCTCGGAGGTTATCATGGCGTCGCGATGTACGTCGAGTACATACGATATGGACGGGTACTTTTTTATGTAACGGCGGATAGCTTCGGCAGCACGGTCGTATGCGGTGTTGTAGTCTTCAAGATCGAACATGGTGTCCGCATGTACTACGCCGATCCCGCGAGAAGTAAGCTCTGCGGCGATAGTGCGCCCGACCGCGACGACGCTCTCGCCGGGATCATACGAGCGAAAGCTCGAGGAGCTGTCATATTCGTCGGCACCGTCCGGACTGTATGCCTCGGTACCGTGTGTGTGCAGAATGAGTACCGCAGGAGATGCGTCGCCGTATTCGGCGGTGATCTCGCCGAGCAACGGAATCGCCGGAGCTTCATTTGCAAGGCGAATTACATCGGGAGAGTAAGGAGTTTCGTTTATAAGTGCGAATCTGTCATCTGAGGACACTGACAGATCGACCGAACGTATCGGCAGCATGACACCTCCGCTGTCGGGAGCCTCAGGTACGTCATTCACGGTTTCGGCTTCGGCGGCACCTGGAGGGATGCCGTCCGAGACGGTCTGCGGAGGTATCTGAGGCAGCGGCGGAAGGCTCATCTTGCCGCCGAGCTGCGTGACCCCTGCGCCGAACACCTCGCGCAGCAGGAGTACTGAGAGCGGAGTGTCGGCTTTGCCGATGAGCCATGCGGCGCCTGTGCCGTAGACGATCACCCCAACTGCCGCAAGAAATGTGCATATGGCGGCTGCTATCAGGCGTATGCGCTTAGACTTCGTCGGGACAGACGGAGGCGTTTCGGTATCGGACGACTCCGGAACGGGTGCCGTGACATCTGCGTTTATGCGGTCTTCTGCGAGAACTGCCGGGGAGTCCGTCTCTGTCTGCATGTTCTGTATTCCGTTTGACATATATGTACCTCCGTATATGCCGGAGTCCGGTATTTTCGAAGATAATTATATATCGGCTGTTTGCGAGAAAACTGCCGAAAGGAGATGAAGGCAGCGGGAAATGCTGCGGCATTTCCCGCCTTTTTACATAGGTAGAGTGAGCGGACGGCGAAAGCGTTCGGCAATCGTGCGCCGGGTGAATAAATTTCGGCGGGCTGTAAAAGAATAATACCGTGATTTAGAAAAGGGGTGGCTTTGATGAAGCGAAAAACTCGGCTCGCCGCAGAGATGCTGTGTACGGCGGCGATCTCTTTGGCACTTATTGCGGCATCGCTGAATATCGGCGCTGCGGTACCGGATCCGGGAGGCGAGGTCGGAGAAGAGATCCCCTGCGGCGACGGAGAGGCTGTGATATCTGTATCTGCTCAGCCGGAGGAGGAAGAGGCAAGGCTGCCGGATGCGGTGTGGATAGCCGCTGCCGCGCTTGCGGTGACAGCGGTGTCGATCGTCATAGCTCTGGCATCTCAGCGAGAGCAGTCGAGGAGTACTGACACTGCGGAAGACGGGCGAATATAATGTGATGGGGCGGCTCAGCCGTCCCGTATCCCCGCGCGGGGTGCGGGGAGGATGTATATTATAACGGAAATCGGGGGAGACCCGTGGAAAGGGTGTTCACAGTGAATATAAAGCGCGGCGATATATACTATGCCGATCTCAGCCCGGTAGTCGGGAGTGAGCAGGGCGGGATGCGCCCCGTTTTGATCGTTCAGAATGATGTCGGAAACAAGCACAGCCCGACGGTTATAGCGGCTGCGATCACGAGTCGCATGGGAAAGACGAAGCTGCCGACACACATTGACATATATGCGGATGA
>CAKSEM010000006.1 GCA_934446485.1 uncultured Eubacteriales bacterium
ACGGAGGCGATCATACTGTCCATGACCGTGCGTGAGCGTGAGCATCCGAATATTATCAACGGCTCGCGCAGACGCCGCATAGCCGCCGGCTCCGGAACATCTGTCGAGGAGGTTAACCGCCTGATGCGGCAGTACGAGCAGATGAATAAGATGATGAAGCAGTTCTCCGGCGGGAAGATGCGCCGGGGTAAGCACGGAAGGATGAAAATTCCGTTCAATATCTGACGGGTTTTTATATATATTTAATTCTACCAAAGAAAGATACCGAGAAGGAGAAGGAACCAATGGCAGTGAAAATCAGACTCAGAAGAATGGGCGCTAAGAAGGCACCGTTCTACCGTATCGTCGTTGCAGACTCAAGATTCCCCCGCGACGGCAGATTCATCGAGGAAGTAGGCTACTATGATCCGATGACGGAGCCCGCAACGATCAAGGTCGATCTCGAAAAGGTTGACAGGTGGCTCTCAAACGGTGCTCAGCCTACGGATACCGTGAGAAGCATCATCAACAAGAGCCGCACAGATAAGTGATCATGAACGGCACGGTTCAGGGAGCAACTGATATCGATTTCGAGCTCCTTCTGGCCGATCTCGTTCGCCCGATAGTCGATAATCCGGACGCTGTAAGCGTCACCGGCGAGGAGACGGAGGACGGACTCGTCCTCACCCTGCGCGTAGCGGAGGGCGATGTCGGGATGATAATCGGTAAGCACGGCAAAATTGCGCGTGCGCTGAGAACGATCGTCAGAGCAGCTGCAAAATCATGCGGTAAGAAGGTTGCTGTAGAGATCAAGTAATGCGGCGGTGACGCCGCGGCATCGTATGGCATACGCCGGAGAAGCCGAACCATTCACCGGTCGGGCCGCATCGTCGGTGAGACGACCTGTATGCGACTGTTGTACTTCGACAGTTGAAACGGTCATGACAGCTTATAAGCTGTGAGTCGAGAAACGAGCGAGATACAGATCGCTTCTCGCATAGTGCCGGATCCCCGGCAAAATATTTCAGAGGCGCCCGCACGGGCACTCGCAGAATCAGGAAAGGATAATTCAAATGCCGAATATCAAATCAGCTAAGAAGCGCGTTAAAGTTATCGAAAGCAAGACCCTTTACAACAAGATGTTCAAGTCTCAGCTCCGTACCATAATTAAGAAGTACAACGCAGCAGTTGAGGCAGGCAACAAAGAAGAGGCTGCGGCAGCTTACAAGCTTGCAGTTAAGAAGATCGATCAGGCAGCTGCCCGCGGTATCATCCACACGAATAAAGCTGCTCGCCACAAGAGCCAGTTCACACGCCGCCTGAACGAGATGGCATAACAAAAATGATCCTGAGACAGCGCGAAACCGCGCTTGCCGCAGGGTCTTTTTTTTTCGAAAATTCAAGTAATAAGTCGGCGAAATTTCGGGATAATATATAAAGAACAAGTCCGGACTTGTTCTTTAATATAGATTTGCGGATATACCGTAGACCGTTGCGGCCTCCGGTATATCCGCAGTATTTTGCAAATGGTTTGAGTGATGTTCCGCGCCTGATCGCAAAATCATGCTTCGAATCGCTCGCGCAGCTTTTCAAGAGCGTTCTTTTCGATCCTGCTGACATATGAGCGCGATATTCCGAGCTTTGCGGCAACCTCACGCTGTGTGATCGGCGCATCAGTGCCGAGCCCGTAACGCAGGATTATGATCTCACGCTCGCGCTCTCCGAGCGAGGTCCTGATATATTCGGATGCCTGCCCGATCTTGATCTTCAGATCAAGATCATCGGCAATTGTGTCCTCGCTTCGTATTATATCAAGGTACGTAAGCGGGTTTCCGTCGCGATCGGTGTCGATAGTTTCGTTCATTGACACCTCCGAAGAGAGCTTCTTCTGTGAACGGAAATACATCAGTATTTCATTTTGAATACACCTTGCACCGTAGGTTGCAAATCTTGCTCCGTTCGATGAATCGAATGAGTCAATTGCCTTTATGAGCCCGATGGTGCCGATCGAGATCAGGTCTTCTCCGGAGGGTGCGCCTGAGTAGTACTTGCGCACGATGTGTGCTACGAGGCGCAGATTGTGGGAGATCAGCTTCGAGCGTGCATCGGCATCTCCCGACTCGCTCATTTTTCGGAAGAGCTCGCGCTCTTCATCTCTCGGAAGAGGCGGCGGAAACTGATTACCGGGTGTGGCGCTGAGGAATACATATGACATCCCCGCGAGGACTGACAGAACGATCTCAAGCATGGAGTTATACAGCGCTCCTTCTCTGCCGTAAAAACGGCTGTATCTCACTGCCCGACGGGCAGTCACATGAAGAATATATGAGATGTCTGCTTGTCAGAATTCCAAAGTTTTCGACTTACATTTATTTCTTGATTACTATGCTCATAAATGCACAGAATAATCTGTGTCCGGAGACTTTCACTGCGGGAGTCTCGGCAGGACGGCGGTCCTGTGAGGTTTTACCGCAAATTCAATGACTGCCGTCTTTATGGAAAGGCACGGGTCAAACCAATGCTTGACAGAATATCCCTGATCCTCGTTATCATCGGTGCGCTCAACTGGGGCTCGATCGGACTTTTCAAGTTCGACATAGTTTCATGGATATGCGGCGGACAGGATGCGATGCTTGCCCGCATAATCTATACAGTGGTTGCACTTGCGGGACTCTGGTGCATATCGCTGCTGTTCAAGGAACGCGAGAGCGCAAGATACTGAGGCATGTCTGTGCCGCGCTGACGTGTACGGGGGATGCCCCGACCGCCGGTACAGAGGCACGGCAGAAAAAGAAGAAGCGGCGACGGAGGGATGTAAAATACCCGGCGTCGCCGCTTCTTGCGGCTCGGATCAAACGGCGGAGAGTGCTGCACCGATATCTTCGATTATGTCTGCGGGATCCTCGATTCCGACCGACAGACGTATGAGTGTGGGCGACACTCCGCACTCAGCAAGCTGTTCATCAGAGAGCTGGCGATGCGTGGTCGATGCGGGATGGAGTACGCAGGTGCGTGCGTCTGCAACGTGCGTGACGATTGCAGCAAGCTTAAGCGAATCCATGAACCTGACTGCCGCGTCGCGGCCGCCGCGAAGTCCGAACGAGATGACTCCGCTGGTTCCGTGAGGCATATAACGTTTTGCAAGGTCGTGCTGTGGAGAGCTTTCGAGACCGGGGTAGTTGACCCATTCGACCCGCTCATCTGATTCAAGATACCGTGCGACGGCGAGAGCGTTGTCGCAGTGGCGGCGCATCCTGAGTTCGAGCGTTTCAAGGCCGAGATTCAGGAGGAATGCATTTTGCGGCGACTGCATCGAACCGAGGTCGCGCATGATCTGCACGCTCATCTTCGTGATGTACGCTGATCTGCCGAACTTTTCAGTATATGTTATACCGTGATAGGATTCATCCGGAGTGCACAGTCCCGGGAAGCGAACTGCATTGGCGGCCCAGTCGAAGTTTCCGCTGTCGATCACGGCACCGCCGAGTGCAACTGCGTGGCCGTCCATATACTTGGTCGTTGAGTGTGTTACGATGTCTGCACCGAACTCAAACGGGCGAAGGTTTATCGGAGTCGGGAATGTGTTATCGACGATGAGCGGCACGCCTATTCTGTGTGCGGCTGAGGCAAATGTGCTTATGTCAAGCACTGCGAGCGACGGATTAGAGAGCGATTCCGCAAAGACTGCCTTAGTATTCGGGCGCGCTGCCGCCAGTATCTCCTCTTCGGTGGATTCGGGGGATATGAACGTTACATCAATGCCCATTTTGCGCATAGTTACGTCAAGAAGGTTGAATGTTCCGCCGTATATCGCAGCGGACGAGATTATATGACCGCCCGATTCACATATGTTGAAGAGTGCGTAATAATTTGCAGCCTGTCCCGATGAAGTCAGGATGCCTGCGACACCGCCCTCAAGATCGGCGATTTTAGCGGCGACCGCGTCGCACGTTGGGTTTGCAAGACGGGTGTAGAAGTAGCCCGACTCCTCAAGGTCGAAGAGTCTTCCCATCTGTTCGCTCGATTCATACTTATATGTCGTGCTCTGGTATATCGGGAGCACCCGCGGTTCTCCGTTCTTCGGTGAGTATCCGCTCTGCACACACTTGGTGCCGGTTCTGTAAGCCATGGTATTTTACCTCCGATTATTATTTTTTTGAACGCCCCCGCAGACGCAGGGGCGTTTCTGTTTTTCCGAGAATTACTCGGGACGGTAGCTGTCCTTAAGCGATACCGTGCGGTTGAATACACCGTCGGTATGGCTGTCGGCAGTGTAGTATCCGAGTCTGACGAACTGATAGCGCATTCCGGGTGTCCGGTCAAGTCCGGGCTCGGTCAGTGCGCCTTCAATAACACGTACAGATTCGGGGTTCAGGTAGTCGTTGTACGTTTTGTCCGCTGGAATGTCTCCGACATTCTTTATGGTAAAGAGCTTGTCGTAATGCATGACACGGATCGGCTCGGCGTGATCGGCGGAGAGCCAGTGGATAGTTCCGCGAACCTTGCGACCGTCGGCGGGCATACCGGAGCCGGTCTCAAGGTCGGCTGTGCACAGTATTTCGCGTACTGTTCCGTCGTCATTCTTTATGATATCGGTGCACTTTACAATATATGCACCCATGAGCCGCACCTCGCCGCCGGGTTTCATGCGGTGGAATTTCGGCGGCGGATCGTCGGAAAAATCGTCGCGGTCGATATACAGTTCGCTCGTGAACGGGACGCTGCGCGTGCCGAGTGACGGGTCCGCCGGGTGATTCGGAAGGTCAAAGTATTCGATCTTATCCGCAGGATAATTCGTGATGCGGACCTTTACGGGATCAAGGACTGCAATTCGACGGAGTGCCGTGCGGTTCAACTCCTCGCGTATGCAGTATTCGAGAAGCTCGTAGTCAACGAGACTGTAGGACTTTGCAATGCCCGCACGGCGGACAAATTCAAATATTGCATCCGGCGTGTATCCGCGGCGCCTCATACCGCACAGTGTGGGCATACGCGGGTCGTCCCAGCCGTCAACGAGTCCGTTTTCGACGAGGTAGCGAAGATATCTCTTGCTCATGACCGTATAGGTCAAGTTCAGCCGTGCGAATTCGTACTGGTGCGGTCTCGGCTCAAAACCGATGTTTTCGACTACCCAGTCATAGAGCGGTCGGTGGTTCTCGAATTCAATGGAGCAGAGCGAGTGGGTGATCCCTTCCAGTGCATCCTGTATCGGGTGTGCAAAGTCGTAGAGCGGATATATGCACCACTTATCTCCCTGGCGGTGGTGGTGAGCGCGGACTATGCGGTATATTGCGGGGTCGCGCATATTCATGTTCGGTGATGCCATGTCGATCTTTGCCCTGAGCGTCCGACTGCCGTCGGGAAACTCTCCGTCGCGCATACGGCGGAAAAGATCGAGATTCTCCTCCGGGGTTCTGTTTCGGTAGGGGCTCGGACGGCCGGGCTCGGTCAATGTGCCGCGGTATTCACGCATTTCCTCGGAGCTCAGGTCACAAACGTAGGCCTTGCCGTCCATAATCAGTTTTTCTGCAAAGCGGTAGCAGTCGTCGAAGTAGTCAGATCCGTAAAATATGCCGCCGTTCGGCTCGGCACCGAGCCAGCGCAGATCCTCGAGGATCGAATCTACATACTCTGTGTCCTCTTTGGACGGATTGGTGTCGTCATAGCGGAGGTTGAAGAGACCGCCGTATTTCTGTGCTGTGCCGTAGTTAATGTAGATGGCTTTCGCGCTTCCGATGTGCAGGTAACCGTTCGGCTCGGGAGGAAAGCGCGTGTGAACGTGATCCTCGCGCCCTGATGCGAGGTCTGCATCGATTATATCGTGTATAAAATTTGATCCCATCTCAGTCATAACGTAAATTAACCTCCGGTTTATTTAAGAGTGTCTGCCATGCGCATAATGCGCGCCAGTGCTCTGTCGCGACCCAAAATTCCCATCACCTCGTACATATCGGGGGAGTTCATGCTGCCGGTGAGTGCTACGCGGATGAACATTGACACATCGGCGACGCTTCCTCTGAATGCATCCGGGTCGTTGCGGTACGCTTTCATATCCGAGGCAAATCCGAGACCGTCCGCAATATCCTTGATCTTGCCGAACCATACGTCCTGCGGGTCGGCGGGATCATATCTGTCGGCAAATTCCGTCAGCGCGCGCGAAATGTCATGCCGATCGAACTTTTCGGGATATTCGTCCCGTATTTCAAAAAATTCATCAAAGAAGAAGCCGGCATAATCACCCACGTCGCTCCATCTGCCGATATCCTTTCGCGGCTTCTTGCCGCCGCGACCGATGGCAAATATTTTTTTGCCCGATGCGGGATCGGCTTCAAAGGCTTTGCAGAGCGACGGGTCGTATTCGCGCGCCCAGTCCGTGAAATGGTCGTATACTTCATCGGCGCTCATGCGCGAGATCACGTTTTTCGATACATCTGTCAGCTTTGCATAGTCGAACAGAGAGCCCGCAGGATTCATCTTTTTATAAGAGAACTTGAAATCTCCGATTTCGGCATCGGGATTGGCACGCCGCCAGTCCTCGAAGTTTGAATTGAGCACGGTCATGAGATATTCGAGAACGCTCTCTGTCGGAAAACCCTCCTGCCTGTAGTAGGTGAGTGCAAGCTCCGGATCCTTTCTCTTTGACAGCTTGCGCTTTGAGGTACCGTCCATCTTCATGAGCGGACCTATGTGGAGATATTTCGGCGCTCTGAAGCCGAGCGCACGGTGAAGCTGCAGATGGAAGGGAAGTGACGGGAGCCATTCGTCCCCACGCACCACATGGGTCGTGCGCATCAGGTGATCGTCTACGGCATGTGCAAAGTGGTAGGTCGGAATTCCGTCGCTTTTCAGCAAGACGTGGTCAATGTCGTTTTCCGTAAGCTCCAGCTTGCCCTTTATAAGATCAGTGAAAGGAATTTTATTTTCGATCGAGCCCTCGGAGCGGAATCGGAGCACCCATGGCTCTCCGCGACCGATCGCCGCCTCGATGTCCTCGAGCGGACGGTCACGCCACACTGCCCACTTGCCGAAGTAGCCGAAGTTCGATTTCTCTGCCTCCTGACGTTCATGGATCGCCGCGAGTTCCTCCTCCGTGCAGAAGCACGGATAAGCCATTCCGCGGAGTATGAGCCATTTCGCATATACGTGATATATGTTCGCGCGCGAACGCTGACGGTACGGACCGTATGCACCGCTTTCACCTTCTGCCGTCACGCCTTCGTCGAAGACGATTCCGTAGTGTGAGAGTGACTCTATCAGTATTGATGCGGCACCCTCGATCTCGCGCTTAGCGTCGGTATCTTCGATGCGCAGGAACAGTACGCCGCCGCTTTGGCGAGCCATGCGTTCCGATGTGAGTCCCTGTACGAGGTTGCCGAGATGTACAAATCCCGTCGGGCTCGGTGCCATGCGTGTTACGACTGCCCCCTCAGGCAGTTCGCGCGCAGGGTAGCGAGCCTCAAGCTCATCGGGGGTCATGGTAACGTTCGGGAATAAAAGTTCTGCCAAATGCTCTCTGTTCATTATTATGTGGATCCTTTCGCGCACTGTTCGGCAAACGCCGAACGGTGCCGTGTTTATAGTAGTGCTCTTTTCAGATACGGATTATACCTGATTTGATGTGCCATGTCGGACTGTGCCCCGTGACCCGGGTAGATCCGAGCGTCGGGGGATGTTTTTGCGATACGCCTTAGCGATGTGTTCAGCGCCTCGCCGTCACCGCTCGGAAAGTCGCATCTTCCGACACCCATATCAAAGAGAGTGTCACCTGTGATAAGGGAGTCGCCGCATAGGTAACATACCGAGCCTGCCGTGTGACCGGGTGTGTGTATGACACGGATATTATCGTCACCTAATGTGATCACATCTCCGTTCTCGAGAATGCGCTCAGCAGGTGCAAATGAGCGACCGTCGTATCCGATCATACGAAACAGACTCCTCGATGCGTCCGAAAGACACGGCACATCGTATCTGTGTAGCATCAGAGGTGCGTGTGTGCGCTCACGCGCGCCGTCAAGGCACAGCATATGATCAAAGTGGCCGTGCGTGAGCAGTATTGCGCGGATCTCGGTGCCGCCTGCCGCGTCAGCGACGGCATCGGGTGTTGCCGACGGATCTATGAGGACCGCGTCGTTTCCCGATATGACAAGGTAGCAGTTCGATGCATACCCATCGGTCGGCACTTTTCTTATTTCCATACGCTCCGATACCTCCGGAAAATCCGCTTGCGGATAATTATTCTCATTATATCATATATTATTTTGAAAGTCCATAGCGTAGGGGGCTTTTTGCCCGATTCGCGGACGAAATTTGCAGCAGGAGCATAACTTCCGGAGGGGGTATAGTTTGAAATTCAGAGTTGGGCGAGGAATATTCGGCAGGAGAACGGCTCTGCGTGCGGCAGCGTGTCTGACGGCTGTATCACTTATCGTTGCCGCCGGGATACATATATATAACCGACTCGTGTCGGAGACGGTAAGAGGTCCTGTGCTGCGCCGCGCGGTCACAGTTATAAACGAGGAGATAAACAGTGCGGTATCGCGCTATTTGTCGGAGAACCCGTCGCTGGCCTCGGAGTGCTTCGGTGAGACTGTAACGACGGGCGGTGTCAGGGGCTGGGGTGTGGACACAGAAAGGCTGAGGCGTGCAGAGAGTGAGATTGTCAGCAGTATAGTCGAGGCGCTGACCGAGGGTGACGTTATATCGGCAAGTATTCCGTCGGGGTCGCTTACGGGTATAAGTTATCTGTCCGGGAGGGGAGTGCCGATCCGCGTGCGCGCACATATGTCCCCCGGGATCACGTCGGAGGTGAGCACTGCCGTTGTAAGCGCGGGAATCAATCAGTCACTGTATCGGGCTATCCTTGAGGTGTCTGTAACTGCCGATATCATCAGCCCCTGCGGCAGCGACAGCGTTACGGTCAGATCGGAGGCGACCTTGGCGGAACGCGTCATAATAGGGGATGTTCCGTTGACCGACGCACGGGGCAAGGCTTGATGTGTCAGAATTTCTCGCGAATGTGCGGCATGACGGAGTCGCAGAGTTCCTTTGCGGTGAGAATGCTGCCGTCTGCATCTGGCACGGCACGGATCGCGTCGTACCTGCGGAACCATGTGATCTGCCGCTTTGCATAGTTGCGCGAGTCCTGCTTGATGAGCGACACCGCCTCCGGCAGCGTCAGTCTGCCGTCAAGAAAGTCGAGCATCTCCCGGTAACCGATAGCCTGCGCAGCTGTTGACGTGCGGCAAAGCTGTCCTGAAGATGTGAGTGCTCTGACTTCGGCTTCAAGTCCCGAATCCATCATTTCATCCACGCGCCGATCGATTCTCGAATATAGTCGGACGCGATCTTCGAATATCACATTTATGATTATCGGATCGAATTCGGATGTTCCCTCGCGGGACAGACGATCGGATTCTGTCTTGGTGATGCCGGTTGTGTAGTATATCTCAAGTGCGCGTATGACGCGCTTTACGTTGTTCGGATGTATGGTGCGAGCCGATTCGGGATCGATTTGCTGCAGCTCTGTATACAGCAGGTCCGCTCCGTTCCGTTCGGCTCTCTCCCACAGCTGAGCTCTGATAGCCGCACTGTCACCGCTGCCGTCGCAGAATGAGCGCGGGCGTAGCAGTGCGTCGAGGTACATACCCGTGCCGCCGCACACGATCGGAATACGGTCGCGCGATGCGACGCTGCGTATTGCAGCAGAGGCTCCGTCTGCCCAAAGCGAGGCAGAGTAGTCGTCGCTCGGGTCGCATACGTCGATCATGTGGTGCGGGATGAGACGCCGCTGCGCGATCGTGGGCTTCGCCGTACCGATGTCCATTCCGCGGTATATCTGCATAGAATCACACGATACGATCTCTCCGCCGAGCCTTTGTGCCAGCTCAAGTGCAAGTGCGGATTTTCCGGTGGCGGTAGCGCCGCCGACGGCGATGAATCTGATTTTATCTTTATCCATTGAAGCCTCACAGTCAGTTGATATCAACCGAATTATACTATAGCGTGCTGCAGGATGTCAAGCGGTGAAAAATATCGAAAGAAAATCCCGAACCGCTATTGACAAGCATCTGCGCGCTTTGCTATAATGAACTTGCTTTGTTGCGGCAGGGAGATGCCTGCCGAATACGATATTCGAGCGATACGAAAGGAACCAGCTATGGCACAGAAATTCCCCTTTTCAATATGGAATTATAATCTTTGCGGAGATTTCAAGCCCGATGAGGTAGACGTTTGGGCGGAGTGCGGACTCTCCGTCGTCCTTACGGAAAGAGTGACTTACGGAAAGGATGATCCGAGAGCTCTTATCCCCTTCTTGGACAGAGCCCGTGAAAAAGGAATCAAGCTTATTGCAAATATTGACGGCCTCACCAACGGGGACATAGATTCTATCGGAGACGAAGAGTATGAACGCCGTTTTGTCGAGGTGTATAACCTTTACAAGGGGAACGAAGCTCTTTACGGCTTTTATATCGGAGACGAGCCCAGCAGCAAGAAGGACTACGATGCATCGGCAAGATGCATCCGCATCCAGAAGAGGATCGCTCCCGAACTTCGTCCATACATAAACTTCCAAGGCTCCAGCTGCTTCCATGATCCGTCTTGCTTTGACGGAAGAACTTTCGGTGAATGGCTCCATGATCTTAACGCCGAGACCGGCTTTTCAAATTTCAGCTTCAGCCAGTATGAGCAGGTATCGGGCAAGGCGGGTGTTTCAACCCCTCTTGATTCGGGAGATATGGGCATTGAATTCTATTACCGTGCGCTCAAGCCGCTTATTGAAACGGCCGAAGCTGCCAATGTTGATGTTTGGGGCTCGATTCTGCTCAGCGCGCACTACCATTTCCGTGTTCCCAGCGAATACGATATTATGTGGCAGATCACGACATCCGCAGCTTGCGGCTGCCGCGGTATGATAGGCTTCCGCTTCTATGACCGTACCATGGGACCGAATTATCACGGTTCGCCGGTGGACGAATACGGAAACAAGACCGAACAGTTCTACAAGCTTCTGCGCTGCCAAAGACGCTTTGCCGATCATTACGGTGAGCTTCTCATGTCTCTCAGAAGACAGAGTACGTATTTCCTCGGCAAGCAGAGAGGAGCTTATCCGATATTCGGTCTCGGATCTCATCCGATAATCACCGAAATACGGGCAAATGAGGAAGCGCTCGTTTCATTTTTTAAGGCTGAGGACGGCACTGAGTATCTCTGCCTTGTCAACGGTTCTCAGGTCAATGACGGGGTATATAAGATCTTTTGGGATAAAGAGAATTACGATCTTGTCGAGGTCCTCTGCAACGGGACTCATGAGATGCCTTACAGTTTAGGAAATACCGATGCCCATTGGGACGGTCAGTGGCTCTATCCCGGACAGATGTGCATGTTCCGCATCACGAAAAAATAATAGAACATAGCGCGGAGAGCATTTTACAAATGCTCTCCGCTTTTTATATCGGCGGTTGAAATATTACTCGGTATCTGATAGAATATAGATGAATGAACGACTCTGAGGAGGCTTAATATATGGATATCAAAGAGATTCTTGCCCATGTAGATCATACCGAGCTTTCGCCAGGCGCGGTGTGGGAAGATATACGCGCACTGTGCGACGACGGTATAAGATACGGGACGGCATCGGTTTGCATACCGCAGTCGTATGTCGGAGCGGCGGCTGAATATACCGCCGGACGGATCCCCGTCTGTACCGTGGTCGGGTTCCCGTGCGGTTATTCCGGGGTAGGCGTGAAGGTATATGAGACGGAGCGTGCGATCTCGGACGGAGCATCTGAGATCGATATGGTCATAAATATAGGTGCGCTGCGCGACGGACGTGACGGAGATGTTCTTCGCGAGATTGCCGATGTGCGGCGCGCATCGGAAGGGTACATCTTGAAAGTGATAATCGAGACCTGCCTCCTTAGTGAGAACGAGAAGATCAGAGCCTGCCGCATCGTGTCGGAGTCGGGAGCCGATTATATAAAAACTTCGACCGGATTTTCGACGGGCGGCGCGACACCTGATGATATAATTCTCTTCAAACAACACGTTGCGCCTCATGTGAAGATCAAGGCTGCCGGCGGTATAAAAACGGTCTCGGATGCGGAAAACTTTCTGTCACTCGGTGCCGAACGGCTCGGTACCAGCCGAATCGTGCGGATTGTACGGGAGTCTGGACTTTTGTGAGGAGTGCACACTTTCGCACAGATACGTAATTGTAACCGATCGTCCGTCATTCAAACGGAGCCGTAAGAGCTTTGATGCTTTCGGGAAAACACGGAAATCTACAACTGATCATTCGCCGCGCCGACGGCGAAACGGAGAATAATATGGAAACTAATTCTGAAATTAAAAGATACCCGACGCCGCACATTGATGCAGTTCCCGGTGATTTTGCCGAGACCGTACTCATGCCGGGTGACCCGCTGCGTTCGAGATATATCGCGGAACACTACCTTGACGGAGCACGTCTTGTCAACGATGTGCGCGGGGTTCAGGGATACACCGGCACATTTTGCGGAGTTCCCGTATCGGTCATGGCAAGCGGAATGGGGATTCCGTCGATCGGGATATATTCATATGAGCTATATACCGTATTCGGCGTGAAAAACATCATCCGTGTCGGTTCGGCAGGGGCAATAGGTGACGAGGTGAAGCTGCGCGACGTTGTGATCGCACAGGGGGCATCGACCGATTCGGCATTTGCATCACAATATCGCCTCCCCGGAACATTCGCACCGATATGCAGCTACCGTCTCCTGCGTGCCGCAGCAGACCGTGCGGAGGATATGGGCATCGGCTGCTGTGTCGGAAATGTTCTCTCATCCGATGTATTCTATAACGATGACTTCGGTGTTCCCGAGGAGATGTGCTCGGTCCGTGCGTTCGGCAGGATGGGTGTGCTCGCTGTGGAAATGGAGGCAGCCGGACTCTATATGACCGCCGCGCGCTGCGGCGGAAATGCACTCGCCGTCTGCACCGTGACGGACAGTCTTAGAACGGGCGAGCGCCTCAGTTCAGATGAGCGACAGCGCGGACTTGACGACATGATCCGCTTGGCGCTCGGTACGGCAGTCGATGTAAGCGGGAGGGCGGCGAATGGTAACTGATGCACGGTTGATATCGGCAGCATGTGCCGCGCGCAAAGCTGCATATGCGCCGTATTCGGGATTCCGGGTCGGTGCGGCTATAGCCGACTGTGACGGTGAGATCTACACGGGCTGTAATGTTGAGAACTCCGCCTACGGTGAGTGTATGTGTGCGGAGCGCGTGGCACTCTTCGGCGCGGTGGCGCGCGGTGCACGCTCATTTCAGGCAATTGCCGTTGCTGGCGGAGGAGACGTCGGCATTGCAGGCGGTTCACCGCCGTGCGGCTCTTGCAGACAGGTGCTCTCAGAACTTTGTGACGGCGAGATGCGCGTGCTCGTTGTTACATCGGACAGCGGTGAATACAGAGAGTACACTCTCGGAGAATTACTGCCGGATGCGTTTTCGGCATCTGACTTAAAGAGTGATAAAGGAGTGTGATCTCATGAGAATGTACGACATTATCGAGAAAAAACGTGACGGCGGTGAGCTGACGGACGATGAGCTGCGCTTTGTTGTGAGCGGTGCGTCCGACGGCGGCATACCTGACTATGAGTTGACGGCGCTCCTTATGGCTATATATTTCCGCGGCATGAGTGCGCGTGAGACGGTGACGCTAACGGATGCCATGGCACATTCGGGGGATATGCTGGATCTTTCGGAATTCGGAACAAGATCGGTCGATAAGCACAGCACCGGCGGCGTAGGGGACAAAACGACGCTTATTGCAGCGCCGATTGCCGCTTCGCTCGGCTGTGCAGTAGCAAAAATGTCCGGACGAGGACTCGGAAACACAGGCGGTACCGTCGATAAGCTCGAATCGATACCGGGATACAGAACGGTTATGCCGCGTGAGGAGTTTTTGGATCAGGTCAGGCGAATCGGAATTGCCGTGATCGGGCAGAGCGGCGATATGACCCCTGCGGATAAGCGTTTGTATGCACTTCGCGATGTTACGGCGACTGTGGACAGCACGCCGCTCATCGCATCAAGCGTTATGAGCAAGAAGCTCGCCGCCGGCGGGGCTTCGATTGTACTCGACGTCAAGGCAGGCGGCGGTGCGTTCATGAAGGATGTACAGTCGGCGGAGACGCTTGCGCGTGAGATGATATCAATAGGCAAGTCGGCGGGCCGCCGCGTGTCGGCTATAATCAGCAACATGAATATGCCGCTCGGGCGGTGTGTCGGCAATGCCATCGAGGTATCTGAGGCAATCTCGGTTCTCAAGGGAGAGCAGCACGGCGCGCTGCTCGATCTGAGTGTGGCGCTTGCTGCCGAGATGGTCTCTCTCGCTATGAACTGTGCTCCCGACGAAGCGAGACTTCGTGTCGTTCGCGCTGTGTCATCGGGCGCGGCGTACGAAAAATTTGTCGAGTGGATTGAGAACGAAGGCGGAGACGTGCACTGTATCGATAACATTTCTCTTCTGCCGCGCTCACCGATATCACACGTGGTGCGGTGCGGCGGATGCGGGTATGTCGCGGGTATCGATGCCGATGCGGTAGGACGAGCCGCTATGATACTCGGTGCCGGCAGGCGCTCCGCCGGCGACAGCATTGATCACGGCGCAGGTGTGGAGATACATACAGAACCGGGTGAGTATGTGAAAAAGTCCGATGCGTTTTGCACAGCGTATACTGCGGATCGATCGTCGCTGCCGGATGCTGAGAAAATTCTGCGCGGAGCTTTGTCTCTGAGTGACACAGAACCGGATGCCGAAAAGCTGATATTTGATACTGTAAATTGACGTCGAACGGCGTCAGAATACGGTGCCGGTGCATAATTGTGCCGCAAACAGTTCGCTTTGCACTGAAAAACGCTGAAATTTTGAAATTTTTTCTTCTTTTTCTGCTCATGTTTGATTTCAAGCGTTGACAAACTTTTTTTTGGATGATATAATATATTAAACTTTGCAGATACATGCAATAACGGAGGTATAAAATGAACAAGACTGAACTCATCGCTTTCGCGGCAAAAGAGGCAGGAATCTCAAAGAAGGACGCAGCACTTGCTATAGAGGCTGCATTCACCGGAATCACCAATTCTCTGATCGCCGGCGAAAAGGTACAGCTGATCGGATTTGGTACCTTTGAGACACGCTCTCGCGCTGCAAGAACCGGTAAGAACCCGCAGACCGGTGCTACGGTCAGCATCCCCGCTTGCAAGGTGCCCGCTTTCAAGCCCGGTAAGGCACTCAAGGATGCAGTAAATAAGTAATCGACCGAATTGATCCGGAACCGAACGGCAGACAATCCGCTCGGTTCCGGTTTTTTATCTGCGTAGGTTGCACAGATTGATATAACTTTTTTTGAAAGGAAACATAGTTTACGATGGATGCAAGTAGGCTCGATGCGCTTCTGGACCGTCTGACTGAGTGGCGGATACCCGGAAACGATTGCATTATTATTAAGGATGGAAAGACCGTGTACCGTCACATTTCCGGATTTGCGGAAATAGAGACCGGAAGGCGCATGCGCGGAGACGAGACGTATAATATGTGGTCAACGTCGAAGCCTGTCACTGCGGCTGCCGTGCTGACTCTGCTTGAGCGCGGCGACATACTGCTCACCGACCCGGTATCGGAGTACCTTCCGGAATACAGTGATGTCAAGCTGCTGATCAAGACCGATTCCGGCAAGGAACTTGTGACTCCCAAGACGAAGATCAATATTCGCCATCTGCTTTCGATGTCGGCGGGGTTCTCATATAATATGGAGCTTGATTCGATCAAGCGGGTACGCGAGGAGACCGGCGGGCGCTGCCCGACGAGGGAAATTGTCCGTGCTATGGCGGAATCTCCGCTTGAATTTGAACCGGGAGAGCACTGGCTGTACAGCATTTGTCATGATATTCTCGGCGGTCTCGTTGAGGCGGTTACCGGTGAACGCTACAGCGATTATGTGCGCAAAACGATATTTGAGCCGCTCGGAATGAATGATTCCACGTTTGCGTTACCCGAGCAGCGTCTAATTGACAGAATGGCGCGGCAGTACTCATACAGCTATGACCGAGGCTGCGCGGTGCCGACCGATAACAGTGTTTCGCACAGGCTCGGCTCGGAATACGAGAGCGGCGGTGCGGGACTTGTGTCCACGGTCGATGATTATGCGAAATTTGCGTATATGCTGGCTAACGGCGGTACCGGCATGAACGGAGAGCGTATCCTCTCCCCCCGCACGGTCGAATTGATGCGAACGAATGCCATGTCCGAGCAGCAGATGCGCGATGTTAACTGGCCGCAGCTTGCGGGGTACGGATACGGCCTCGGAGTGCGGACGATGGTTTCGCCGTCGCGCGGCGGCTCAATAGGTCCGGTCGGCGAATTCGGATGGGCAGGAGCCGCAGGCACATGGACGATGATCGATCCGGATTCGCACCTCGCCGTATTTTATGCGGAACATCTGCTTGAGAGTCAGGAGGAGTATATTACGCCGCGCCTGCGCAACGTGATATACGCGAGCCTTTGATATTAAACAAAAAGATGGGCATATTGCCCATCTTTTTGTTTATGCATCCGTTTGGTGTAAACGCACGCAGGCTCGTGCGGCACACATCTCCGACAAAATCGGATGTGTAATGTGATGCACAGATCTTCGTGCGGCTGATGACGGCTCCGAAGAGTAAAAAGACGTTTGTAGAAAACTGTTCGGCTTCAGACCGAAGTACAGCAGATATTATACTGTATTCACACGGCATCTCAGCCCACAAACACTGTCGAACAATGTGTCCGAATGCATATATTTTGAAGCAGCTTCGATCGTTTTCGCAAACGGATTCCACTTTTTATTATGACACATGCTTTATATAAACACAATGTCGATTTGCAGAGAAAAACAAAATTCGTCATCGTGCACATATTAGACGCATTGCAACTGTGCATATATACAAAATCAAAAAGAAAATGGAAATTATGATTGACTTTTGTGAATATATGTTGTAATATTAATTTGAAAGAAAAGGTTGGAGGTGATACCAATGGGTCGTGCGGCTTCGCAGGCACCCGAACTGTGATATAAAAAGGAGATTTTCATGAAAAGGACACTCAGAAACATACTTCTCATTTTGCCTGCTCTGTGCCTTATCTAACTGATCTTTTCCGTCAGAGCATCGGCAGCGGCTATTTCGTCATCTCACTGGGCGATAGATTTCGCGGATTACTGTATGAACCGCGGAATTATCAGCGCAACACGAAGCACGTTTTCCCCCGATGAAGAGTACAAGCGGTGGGAACTTGCCAAAGCGTTTACAAAAGCAGAGGGGTATAATCCGTCTGACAGAACCGAAACCGGATTCAGCGATATATCTTACGGGGCTACCCATTCGGGATATATCGCATGGGCTCATGCAAACGGACTTATGAACGGTTATGAAGACGGAACGTTCAGACCGAACGGAACGGTGACACGCGAGGAATTCTGCGTTGCCGTGTATCGGTACATAAATGAATATAAGGACAGATGGCTGCCGACATCCGGTGCAACGCCCGATTTCAGCGATCTTTCAAGCATCAGCAGCTGGGCACGGTCGTCTGTCTATGCTCTGTACCGAGCAGGTATTGTGGACGGATTTGACGACGGGACGTTCCGTCCCGGAGCAGACATAATCAGAACCGAGGCAGCGGCGCTGATTACGAGGATGTACGCATATGCTACGACTTACGACAATACGGTCAACGTGTACGTAAAGACTCAGTCCGGGGCAAAGGTTACCGGGGCGGCGCTGTACGTATACCGACCGAATGACGGTTCGACGGATATGTATCCGGAATCGCCCGGGCTTTCAAACTCTACGGGTGTAGCAAGCGTTGCCGTATCCGGCAGCAGGAGAAATCTTGCGTTTAACGTAATTCACAATGATTACGGTGCATATTCGATACCGACGCGTCTGCCGGTGTCGCGCTTCTACTACTTTGCTGTCTTACCGCCGAGGTGGCCGTCGGGCGGGATAAACTCGCCGCTCAGCGGATTTTCGTCGATATCTGTGTGGGGACATACGGGAAGCTCAAACTGCAACAGAATCTGTCCCGGAAGATTTACGAGAATCTGTCCCGATGCATACTATAATGCGACATACCCGCAGAATTTCGGCTGGAGGTACGGTGTTGACAGCGATATAGAGTTTCATCAGGCGATGGATGTCGGACGCAATGCCGGAACGGCTGTGTACAATACGTTCGGACATACGGCTGATGTAAAAATTGCAGGCTGGCAGTCCAACTGCGGAAACACGGTTCAGCTTTTCAGCAGTAGCAAGGGCGTATTTGCAACGTATATGCACCTTCAAAGCTTCAGTGTTGTGAAAGACGGAACCGCATCGGCGGGACAGCAGATCGGTACGGTCGGAAGTACCGCTACGGCATCAAACCATCTTCACTTCTCGATTGCAACGTCAAATATTCTGTATTCACAGGTATATTACGGCATAAAGCACTTTACGGATCCGCTCCGTTACTTCGGATGAGGAGGCAGCGATATGAAAAAAATATTCACGGCAATACTTACGGTATGCATGATAGTGGGGCTTGCGTCCTGCACAAGCAGACAGGAGCCTACGGAGACAGAGCCCGAAACAAAAGTGATGACCGAAGCAGAAAGCAAAACGGAAACAGCTGCACCTCAAGAGAAATCAGATGATCACGGAGGCGGCAGCGGGGCGATGGGCGGAACGCAGATCTGTCAGGTTCATGACCAAACTTATCACTCGGTTCCGCAAGCACTGAGTATCTATGTGGGGCAGGATAGGGCTAATGAGTGGTTTGAAAGTCATGATGAGCCGGAGCTTGATGAAGCGGGTTGTCTCTATCCCAAGGGAACCGTATACCAATTTATTCATGACTTTGATATTCCGCGAGAGGCTTTGGAGCATGCATATTATGAGGGCATGAATTGGTATAGTGAGATATGGGACATAGACATCCTTCTGTCGGAAGACGCAGCGGCTGTAGATCAGTTCTACAGAGATGTGTGCGGGCTTCAGGAGACGCACAATGAACGAGACGCATTATGGGTTTTGAAAATTGACCTTAAAAACGCTAATATTGATTCAGTTCCGGTGAAGCTCGGCGATAGGAATGCGCTGCTGTTCAGCCTTCATGAGCTTGTGTCAAAGTTCAACGTTACACGTGAAGAGCTTCAGGAGATGGCAGAGAGGTATTCACAGAACGAAGAAGGATTACACACGTTCGACTTTGATTCGATCTATAACGCTGACGGCACGATCAAGCCGGTAACGCCGACGTTAAGCTTTGCAGAGACGATTACAGCCGATGCTGGCATCTGCACCGTCACGGGGATCGCCGCTGAACGTGCTGCCGCCGAAACTGCTGACATTGCGTGATATGCGCGGAGGCAGCGATATGAAAAGAATATTCACGGCAATACTTACGGTATGCATGATAGTGGGGCTTGCGTCATGTACAAGCAGACAGGAGCCGGCAGAGACCGAGCCCGAGACGAAAGTGATGACCGAAGCAGAAAGCAAAACGGAAACAGCTGCACCTCAAGAGGAATCAGATGATCACGGAGGCGGCAGCGGGGCGATGGGCGGAACGCAGTTCTGTCAGGTTCATGACCAAACTTATCACTCGGTTCCGCAAGCACTGAGTATCTATGTGGGGCAGGATAGGGCTAATGAGTGGTTTGAAAGTCATGATGAGCCGGAGCTTGATGAAACGGGTTGTCTTTACCCCAAGGGAACCGTATACCAATTTATTCATGATTTTGATATTCCGCGAGAGGCTTTGGAGCATGCATATTATGAGGGCATGAATTGGTACAACGAAATATGGGACATAGATCTTCTCCTGTCGGATGACGCAGAGGCTGTAGATCAGTTCTACAGAGATGTGTGCGAGCTTCAGGAGACGCACAATGAACGCTTGGCGGTACGACTTCTCAAATGGGGGATAGAATATGCAAACGAAGCGTCGGTTCCGATGAAGCTCGGCGATAGGAATGTGCTGCTGTTCAGCCTTCATGAACTTGTGTCAAAGTTCAACGTTACACGTGAAGAGCTTCAGGAGATGGCAGAGAGACATTCACAGAACGAAGAGGGAATGCACACGTTCGACTTTGATTCAATCTATAACGCCGACGGCACGATCAAGCCAGTAACGCCGACGGCAAGCTTTGCAGAGACGATTACAGCCGATGCTGGCATCTGCACCGTCACGGGGATCGCCGCTGAACGTGCTGCCGCCG
>CAKSEM010000007.1 GCA_934446485.1 uncultured Eubacteriales bacterium
GAGGGGCAGCTTCCGGGGAGGGGGAACGCCTCCCCGGAAGGCTTTCTTTGTTCTCTTTCTTTCACGAAAGAAAGAGAGAACTAACCGTGATCCAGAAAGCTGTCGCAGATAAGTAGCAGCACAGAAGAAACACGACGGGCGTCCTCTTAGAAGAGTACGCCCATCGACAAAATTCAAAATGCATCGGCCTTTTCTATATATTCAGATCCGTGAAGCGCAATAAACTCTTTGCGCTCCGGCAGATCATCACCGAGCAGTGTTTCAAATATATACGCCGTCTTCTCGGCATCGGCACGCGTCACGCGAATCAACCGCCGCGTTTCGGGATTCATCGTAGTCTGCCACATCATATCAGGCTCGTTTTCACCGAGTCCCTTTGAGCGTTGAAGCGTGTATTCTCCCGGCTTTATGTCTGCAATGATCGCCGCCTTTTCAGGCTCATTGTACGCAAACAGCGTTTCCTTCTTTGTCGTAATCTCATACAGAGGAGACTCAGCAATGTACACTCGCCCCTCGTCAATCAGCGTCGGCAACAGCCGATAAAACATCGTAAGGATCAGCGTGCGTATCTGAAATCCGTCCTCGTCCGCATCGGTACATATAATAATCTTAGACCACCGAAGCTGTGAAAGATCGAACGGAACGATGTCGCCCTTGACCTTACCCTTTATTTCTACCCCGCATCCAAACAGCCTCAAAAGATCCACGATTATATCATTCTTAAATATCTTGTCGTATGTTGCCTTGAGACAGTTGAGCGTTTTTCCGCGCACAGGAATGATCGCCTGAAAGTCCGCATTCCGTCCGAGCTTACACGACGTGAGTGCCGAGTCGCCCTCAACAATGTAGAGCTCCCTTCTGTCGGGATCCTTTGAGCGGCAGGACACGAACTTCTCGATCCGATTCGTTGCATCCATCCCGCCCGACAATTTTTTCTTCAGATTGAGTCTTGCGCTCTCTGCACTCTCGCGTGAGCGCTTGTTGATGAGTACCTGTGAGATAAGCCTGTCGGTGTCCGCAGGATTCTCGGCAAAGTATATCTCCAACTGTTCCTTCATGAACGATGTCATTGCTTCCGCAATAAACGTGTTCGTGATCGCCTTTTTCGTCTGATTTGCATATGACGTCTGCGTGGAAAAGGAGTTGGTAATGAGTATGATGCAGTCCTCGATATCCGCAAAGGTGATCTTTGACTCGTTCTTGTTGTACTTACCCATCGAGCGCAGCTTTTTGTCAATAGCATAGGTAAACGCCGTCTTTACCGCTCGCTCCGGAGAACCGCCGTGCTCAAGGTAGCTTGAGCAGTGGTAGTATTCGAGGACGTGCACCGTCTTTGACATACAGAACGCGATATCGCATTTCAGCTTATAGTCCGGCATATCCTCGCGGTCACGACCGCGCGCCTCAAGGTGCCACAGGGTCGTCTTGGTCTCGGCAGTATCTCCTGCGATCTCCGCCACATAATCGACGAGACCGTTCTCATAGAAGAATTCCGATTCTTCAAATGAGCCGTCCTCTGTCTGCCAACGGAAGATGAACTTTATTCCGGAATTAACGACCGCCTGACGCTTCAGCATATCCGTATAGTATTCACGCGGAATATCGATATCCGTAAATACCTCGAGATCGGGCTTCCAGTGCTGCACGGTTCCGCGGCGCCGTTCACGACGGTCAAGATCGCGAACACGCAGCTCGCCTATCGGTTCGCCGCGACGGAAGTCCATCTCGGACAGGTGCTCACCGTCATATGAGCGCACGGAGAAGTATTCGCTTGCGTACTGCGTAGCGCAGGCGCCGAGTCCGTTGAGCCCGAGCGAATATTCATAAGCTGAATCGTCGCTGTTGTTGTTGTACTTTCCGCCGGCGTAAAGTTCGCAGTACACGAGCTCCCAGTTATACCGACCCTCGCGCTCATTCCAACCGAGCGGAAGTCCGCGTCCGTGGTCCTCTACTGATATGGAACGATCATTGTAAGCGGTGACGGTGATCACGTCGCCGAATCCCTCGCGTGCCTCATCGACGGAGTTTGAGACGATCTCAAAGACCGAATGTTCACATCCTTCAAGCCCGTCTGAGCCGAATATGACTGCGGGACGGCGGCGAACACGGTCGGCGCCCTTCAATGATGTGATCGACTGATCGTTATACTGAGTAGTCTGCTTCTTTGGCATACATTTCAGATCCTTTTCTGTATTATTATCCTTAGTCAGCGGCAGCGGCGCATCTGCTGCGCCCACGCTCCCATAATAATTATATCAGTTTCCGCCCGTTCTGTCAAAAGTTTTCTGTCGAGCACCGGAATAAACAGACTGAGTCCGGCACACGGCACGGTTAAACCGTGCCGTATGCCGGACTGAAAAACATCTATTTTCCCGCATTCTGCCAACTGAGAGCCCCGTCAGTCGTCAAGGGTCGCCTCCTGCGCAGTTTCCGAAAGGGCACTCGGCCGTATCGGAGACGGACGGTCACAGCGCGTTGTCATCTCATATATACGTCCCGTGCGGCAGGACTCACCGATTCCATGGATAATTTCGATCGCGTGAAGCCCTATATCGTAATGGCAGCGCGGGCGGCGTCCGTTTATGAGTGCATAGCACATATCCGCCAGCCCTACGCCGCGGCTCGACGAGTAAAATCCGTGAAGAAGCGGAAGCACGACCTCCTGTTCGGGAAGCGATTCACCGAGTCTCTGCTCATCGTCCTCATCCGCCGCAGCTCCGTCCACCACATTCGACCTCGGCATCTCGCCGGGTACGATCATCTCGCGTGTCGGCGCAGCGCCTGCACGTATCACGCTGATCCTGTCGCTGAAGCCGTTCGGATCTCCGAGGTTCATCGTTCCGTCGGTTCCGGTCACCTGGAAAGCGTGGCTGGACGAAGAGTCCGAAGAAATATGGAACGTTCCGAGAACACCGGATTCAAACTCAAGTGCCGCCATAAGCGTCGTAGGCGTGTTGACCTCAAATGTCTCGCCATACTTCGGGTGCTTCGGGTTTGAATATGTACGCTGAGGCACAAGATTGCCGCCGAAGCCCGTCACACGGCGAACCGAGCCGAAAAGATTGATCATCTCGTGGAGGTAGTATCCGCCGAGATCGAACGGAAATCCGCCGCCGTAGTGGAGCGGGAAGAAGAAATACTTCGGCGCCAGATCGAAGAACGGTGTGTTCGGATCGTAATGAGCCGTGCACTGTGCATGTACGGTAACGGGCTTGCCGATTATCCCGTCGTCGATATACTTCCGTGCAGACTGCTCCCACGCGCCGAGGAACGTATCGGGTGCGGTCGTGAACATCACTCCGTTTTCCTCGGCAAGTCTTGAGAGTTCCATTGCCTCCTCAAACGTAGGCGCCATCATCTTTTCGCAGTATACGTGCTTACCGTGCTTCATAGCCTCAGAGGATATGAGAAAGTGCGACTCGGGATATGTGAGATTTACTATAACCTCTATCTCGGGATCGTTCATCATCTCCTCGGTGGTCATCTTACGTATTCTGTAGCGGTCAACCATATACTGTGCTCTGGAATCTATCTGATCCGCGCACGCCACCACATCGATCACGTTAAACTTATACATCATGTTGTCCATATATGTTCCGCGGCAGATACCGCCGCAGCCGACAACTCCGACCTTAATACGTCTCATTTGAATCTCCTTAAATATTCTGCCGTTTCTGCGGAAATTTCAGCCCGGAGCCTGCATTACAGGCACTTCCGGTGATTTGTTCTTCATCGCATACAGCCGGTTCGATAACGCGAAAGACCCGCGGGACGCATCCGAAAAGTGCGGAATGCGAGCCCACGGGTCATATCTATTGTCCGTTGGCTGCTCAGTGGAGGATGCAGCGCTCCGTCTCCTTGTCGAAGAAGTGGACGCGCGACATATCGAACGCAATGTTCACGATATCGCCGGCGCGGGTCTTAGAGCGCGGCGAAACACGGGCAATGAGGTTCGTCTCATCAGATACGAGGTACAGATAGATCTCAGCACCCATGAGCTCGGTGACCTCAACGTCCGCCTCGATGATCGAATCGGGCATAGCGCGCAGATGGGCGTCATCGTCGTGTATGCACTCGGGGCGAATACCGATGATAACCTCACGGCCGATATACTCCTGAAGCTCGGGAGCCTTAGCCTTGTCCTCGGGAACCTTGACCGAGTTAGCACCGAACGTCACATAGAGTCCGTCAGCCTTGCGGTCGAGAGTGCAGTTGATAAAGTTCATCTGAGGCGTGCCGATAAAGCCTGCAACGAAGAGGTTGACCGGTGCGTCGTAGAGGTTCTGCGGGGTGTCCACCTGCTGGATCAGACCGTCCTTCATGACGACGATACGCGTAGCCATCGTCATAGCCTCGACCTGGTCGTGCGTAACGTATACGAATGTCGTACCGACTCTCTGATGGATCTTCGTAAGCTCGGTTCTCATCGCCGCACGGAGCTTAGCATCGAGGTTCGAGAGAGGCTCGTCAAGAAGGAATACCTTCGGGTTACGGACGATCGCACGTCCGAGCGCAACACGCTGCTTCTGACCGCCGGAAAGAGCCTTCGGGCGTCTCTCAAGGAGGTGAGATATATCGAGGATGCGTGCAGCCTCCTCAACGCGGCGCTTGATCTCCTCCTTCGGAGTCTTGCGCAGCTTCAGTCCGAATGCCATGTTGTCAAACACGGTCATGTGCGGATAAAGAGCGTAGTTCTGGAACACCATCGCGATATCGCGATCCTTAGGTGCCACATCGTTTACAAGGCGGTCACCTATGAAGAGCTCACCCTCGGTGATCTCCTCAAGTCCCGCAATCATACGGAGAGTCGTGGACTTACCGCATCCGGAAGGACCGACGAGGATGAGGAATTCCTTATCCTTGATATCGAGACAGAAGTCGGATACAGCGGTGACTCCGCCCGGATACTTCTTATAGATGTGTCTGAGTGAAAGGCTTGCCATTTAATATTTCTCCTTTGGGAACCGAAAGTCAAATTAATACGTATATATTGTAGCAGATAGTGCCGACTTTTTAAAGAGGCTATTCCTCCAAATTTGCACGCCCGTTTTTGTAGAATGTGCACATATTGTCGCACTGTCGGGTGTAAATCAAACGATTTTGGACGCCGAACATTCTAATTTTATTAGAATCACCCGTTTGCAAGTCCCTTCATCGAGAGCCCGATCCTGCCGCGAGCACGATCGATACTCTTCACTCTCACCTTCACCTGCATACCTACGGAGAGCACCTCCGACGGATGCTTTATGAATCGATCGGAGATCTCGGAAATGTGCACGAGTCCGTCCTGATGCACGCCGATATCGACGAATGCACCGAAATCTATGACATTGCGCACCACTCCTTCAAGCTCCATCCCCTCGGTAAGCTCGTCAATCGACAACACACGCTCGCGCAGCACCGGCTGCGGCAGAGAGTCGCGCACGTCGCGTCCGGGCTTTGCAAGCTCCGCGGCTATATCGCGCAGCGTCGGCACTCCGCAGCCAAGCGACGCAGCCAAATCCTCCTCTCCGCGGCGGCGCACCTCCTCGGGGAGAGACGACAGGCGGCATGCACGCACATCTTCCTCGGTATAACCGAGGACGGAGAGAAGCGAGGACGCAGCGCCGTATGACTCCGGATGGACTCCGGTATTGTCAAACACCTCGTCGGACCCCGGCACTCTGAGAAAGCCGGCCGCCTGCTCGTACGCCTTGGCGCCGAAGCGCGGCACGCGCATGACGTCTGCACGTGAGCGGAACGCTCCGTTTGCATCGCGGTACTTGACTATATTTTTTGCCGATGTCATATTGATGCCGGCTATATATGAAAGAAGAGAGTACGATGCGGTGTTCAGATCGACGCCGACTGCGTTTACGCAGCTCTCGACGACACCCGACAAAGCCTCATCGAGACGCGAGGCCTTCATATCGTGTTGATACTGTCCGACACCTATCGATTTCGGATCAATCTTGACGAGCTCCGACAGCGGATCCTGAAGCCGCCTTGCGATAGATACCGCAGAGCGCTGCGTTACGTCGAAATCCGGAAATTCCTCGGCTCCCAGCTTCGATGCCGAATATACCGACGCCCCGGCCTCGGACACTATCGTATACTTCGTATCCGACTTCATCTCCGAGAGGAGATCTGCTATGAACATCTCGCTCTCACCCGACGCCGTACCGTTGCCGATCGCCACGACATCGACGCCGTGACGACGGATCAGCCCCTCGGTTATCCGTTTAGCCTCGGCTATCCGTTCGTGCGGCTTCGTCGGATATATGACGGCGGTCTCAAGCACCATGCCGGTCGCATCGACCACTGCGAGCTTGCAGCCCGTACGATATCCTGGGTCGTAACCCAGAACGACGCGCCCCTTGAGAGGTGCTTGCATGAGCAGACCGCGGAGGTTTTGGGAAAAGAGAGAGATCGCAGACTCAGATGCACGTTCAAAAAGCTCCGAGCGTATCTCACGCTCGATCGACGGTGCGATGAGCCTGTCGTAGCTGTCCGCAACGGTCTCCGACATCAGCTCACCTGCCGGGCTCGATCTGTCAGTCACGACGCGGCGTTTTATCTCTCCGAGCTCCCTCTCGCGATCGACTGTGACCGATACACGCAGCACACCCTCGCGTTCCGCACGATTCAGTGCAAGCACCCTGTGCGGCGGGATCTTGGCGATAGGCTCGGAATATTCGTAATACTGCTCATAAACAGCTCCGTCCTTGAGTTTTTTGGACTCAAGAGAGCCGCAGCGGGCGGTGCTCTCGCGTACCGCGCGTCGGATCGCCGCATCGTCGGAAATGTCCTCTGCAATTATATCGCAGGCACCGGCGAGAGCAGCCCCGACATCAGGCACCTCCGCCTCTTCGTTTATGTACGCCTCGGCAATACTGTCGAGGGGCGCGCCGTAATCGCGCTTTTGCTCCATAATAAGCGCAGCAAGCCCCTCAAGCCCGCGCTCTCTGGCTATCGACGCACGTGTACGTCGCTTCGGTCGGAACGGACGGTAGATATCGTCGATCTCCGTCAACGTTTCGGCACCGTTGAGAGACGCCGATATCTCGTCGGTCAGCTTGTCCTGCCCGGCGATCAACTCGCGCACCTCCTCGCGCCGCGCCTCAAGTCCCCTGAGGTACGAGAGTCTCTCTGACAGGCGTCGGAGCTGCTCATCATCGAGCCCTCCCGTCACCTCTTTGCGATAGCGCGATATGAACGGTACCGTATTGCCTGCGTCGAGAAGTTCGACCGCAGCATCGGTCTGCCGCAGCTTTATCCCAAGCTCATGTGAAATTCTTTCATTTATATTCATATTATACTCCGTTCCGCCGTCTGATCGGCGATGCAAGCAGTGCTGAAATTCTGCCGTGTTCTTCGGTGACTGCGGCAAATGTTCGAAAGGCGCAATGCGTGATCCAACAGCAAGGGGCACCAGTTTCCGTCCCGTCGATCATACGGCAGCCTATTCCCCGGAGGCGGCCTCAAGAGAATCTATCTCCGTCCCGTCAAGCTCGCGCCACTCTCCGCGCCGCAATGCCGGATCTAGCTTCAGCGGACCGAACCCGATCCGCTCAAGATATTCGATCCGTGAGCCGACGGACTCCATCATGCGTTTTATCTGATGAAATTTTCCCTCGGATATACCTATCTCTCCCGACACCGGCGAGTCGAGACGCACCTCGGCGGGAGACGTCACAAAGTCGCCGAGGCTGACGCCTCGCCTCAGCGATTCGACAGCTGCTTCGTCGAGCGGCGCAGCGACGCAAAAGCGGTAAGTCTTTGTAACATGGCGGCGCGGTGAAAGCAGGCGATGCGCCCGCTCGCCGTCGTTCGTTATGAGCAGGAGGCCCACCGTGTCGATATCGAGCCTGCCGCACGGAAATCCTCCCGCGCGGGTGTACTCATCCGGCAAAAGCCGCATGACCGAGCGTTCGTCGTCCTCGGTCGAACTGACATAGCCAGACGGCTTATTAAGCATTATGTAAAAGTATTTTCGATACCGGACGCAGACTCCGTCGAGTGACACCGTATCGTGTTCGGGTTCGATATGCACTGACGGCAGCCGCACCGTCTCGCCGTTCACCGTTATTCTCCCCGCACGCGCCGCGGCGGAGCATTCTCTCCGCGTCAGGCGTCCGACGGAGGTAAAAAATCTGTCAAGCCTCACTCTTTGTAATACCTCCGAAATCCGCCGTCAGGCGGCAAAATAATATACGGCGGCGAATGCGGCGAGAAGTATTGCCGCAGCAAGCCCGAGCATGAGCCCGATCGCAGCCGAACGGATAAATTTCGCAAAAAAATAATATGCTCGCATACAGAAAAACCTCCGACGGCGGGATTCCGCCATCGGACAGGATTCCCCGATCGGCATCGGGTCATACATGCAAAGCTTAAAGCTCGCGCGATGTAAGCTCTATCAGCAGATCCATATTATCACACTCGCCGCGCGGGTCGAGCGCCGCACGGTTCCTCTTCACCGCACCGCACTTGCGGCATCTGTGGTAGATGACGAAGCCGTGGCGCGGATCGGGCTCCGCTTTAACGGGGTCCATGATTCCGCCGCAGTCCGACGCACGGTCTCCCGGATTCACATCGAGATGGAGCGACGAGAGACAGTACGGACAGTGATTGCGCGACGTATAGCCCAGCGGCTCGACACGCCGCCCGCAAGCGGCGCATACGAAGCCGTCATCATTTTTTCTGAATCTTTTGGTTTCCATGGCCTTACCTTCTGCCGGACGGTCTGCGCGGCAGCCGACTCCTGAGCCGACGCTGGCGCAGGTGTGCTTTGATGAGCACGTATATCACCGTGAGTATCACGGCAGCCGCTACCGTCGCAATAAAGAATCTTCCGGACGTAAACTCACGTATCCGTTCGAGAGCGAACAGAAACTCGCTGCGCGTTACATCCGACGTTGCGATAAGATCGACACGTCCGATCTCTTCATCCCCGTGCCTGACCGAGTACGTCGCCGCGCCGCACGGGCGCGCGCACATCCTCCTCGGTCGAGCTCTTCACACTGACCTCCCTCGATATGTCCACATCGGTCGGCAGATATACCGTCACCGACTTCGACGGAACGAGCGTCACATAGTCTGCCGTAGACGACAGCGACACCGGAACCTCGCATACCGTGGTCTGCTCGGATAGCACCTCGCGATATCCGTAAGCCTTCATCGCCCAGTCAAACAACTCGACCGCACCCTTGTAGTTACAGAGCACCTTTTCGTCGTCCGTGCCGTCTCCGTCCAGCGCTTCGGCACCCATTATGACGCAGAGGTACGTGAGCGTGCCTTCCGCATTGCGCGCCACGGCAACGACCGAATATCCCGCCTGCGACGTCGATCCGGCATTCATGCCGATCGCCTGCTCGTAATAATAATCGGGACGGTAATACTTCGACATGAGGCAGTTTCGGTTGTATATGTTCCTGTAGCTTGAGAGGTTCGTCTCCTCCATCACGTACTTCTGCGTACCGACGATCTCCATAAAGTACGGTATTCCGTAAGCATATTTCGCGATCTTCACCGTATCGTCGAGCGTCGTACGCATACCGTCGTCGTGCATACCCGTCGGATTCGTGTACGTCGTCGAACGTGCACCGAGTTCAAACGCCTTGTCATTCATCAGCGAAACGAACGCATCGACCGAGCCCGAAACGATATATGACAGGATCACTGCGGCATCGTTTGCACTGTTGACGAGCATACAGTAAAGCATTTCCTCCGCTGTCACGGTCTCTCCTGCCTGAAAGCCGATCTTGTTGCCCGATGCCTGTGAGAGCATATCATCGGTCACGGTGATCTCACGCAGGCGGTCATCGCCGAGCGCCTCAATTGCACAGATACCCGCCATGATCTTAACGGTAGCCGCCGGGTATAGTGACAGACTTCCGTCACCCTTCTCGTAAAGCACCCGATCATTTTCAAAATTGTAGAAATAGATATACGGTGCCCCCTCAGGCTCGGGACGCACGATTTCGTCGTTCTCCCCCTCCGCAAAGACGACCGCCGCGGGAAGCAGCAGCACCACGGAAATGATGAGCGCCGTCGAACGTACCATCACACTGAATAATCTCTTCATATTATTTACGCTCTCCCAAAGCTTTTTCATATATTTCCCGTGCGGACTCGGCATCACGGCGAATCCTCTCCCGAAGCTCACCTATCCCGGAAAACTTCATCTCTCCGCGGAGACGTGACAGGAGAGAGACTCTGATACGTCTGCCGTACAGATCACCGGAGTAGCCGTCGATATAAGTCTCGCACACCGCTTTTCCGACACCGGCAGCTCCAGGCAGACCGATCCTCGATCCGGGGATCCCCGCCTCACGAAGCACTTCGGCATCAACGGTAGGACAAGCGCCTATATTCGCCGCCCCCGGCAACGAGACCTCACGTCCGTCACATTCAAATGTCACCTCGGCAGCATACACACCGGGCGGCGGTACGGCAAGCCCGTGCGGTACTATCTGATTCGCAGTCGGGAAACCGAGGCGGCGTCCGAGCATCTTACCGTGCACCACCGGAAGTCTGTAAGAGTACGGGCGTCCGAGCAGGCGAGCAGCTCCCTCCATGTCGCCGTCGGCGATCAGGCGGCGGATCCGCGACGATGAAACAGTTTCGCCGCCGTCGCATATCGGCTCGACCACTATACAGTCGATCCCCGCATCACCGCAATACTCCGAAAGTTCATCCGCACCGCATACGGCACCGCATCCGAACCGAAAATTTTCGCCGCACACGACCGCAGAAAGCTGCATCTCTCCGGCAAGCACGCGCTTTACAAATTCGCGCCCGTTCATATCGCGTATCTCTTCAAAGTCGGACTCCGCCGCAAACTCGGCACCGGCAACCCGGAGATACTTTAGACGGTCCGACTCCGACGTAAGGTATGACGCCGCACTCCCCTTGTACGGGTCGTCGGAATAGGCTATGGTCCACACACCGCATGGGCGTGATGTGCCGCGTGCAAGCGCAGCGGCGCTCTCCAGTATCGCACGGTGTCCCTCATGTACACCGTCAAAGAAGCCGAGCGCAGCGATCCCTCCGGGCTCAAGTGAGCGCAGCGGCGACCCGTTCGGCAGTGAAATCAGGGTCATATATTTCTCCGTTCAAAAACATATCGGTGAGGTTCAGTACACCTTAATCGCAAACTCCGGACACACGCCCGCGCAATATCCGCAGAGGACGCATTTCTCCGCATCAACCTCTGCACGGTGAGTGTACACGTGCACAAACTCTCCGATCTTCCGAGGCGGCGGTGCGGGCACAAGGCGCAGTGCGCCGACCGGGCAACGCCTGACACACGCACCGCATCCGGCACAATAATCCTCAATTCTAAGCTCACGGTGCCGCTCGGATGCGGTGCGCCGCAGGTCCTCCCTCATCGTACGCGATGTAAAGTATTCGATGTTCAGATCTACCTCGGCTTCCGACTGCATCCCAACTGCAACCGCGTCGATAAATCCCGAGTCAAGTACAAAATCGAACGCCTCTGCAGCACGCGATATCAGATGTCCGCCCGCGAGCGCCTTCATTCCGAACACCCCGATACCCATTTCGTGGGCTTCACTTATCGCCTGCGCCATCTCACGGCGCGCGCTCCCGCGAGACTCTCCGTCGGCGATCCCGACGCCCGACATATTGTATATCGGATGTATCACGTCGATCGGCACTCCCTCACGGGCAAGTTCGATAACGCCGCGCACGGCATCGATATGGTGCATCGAAACCCCGACTGCACGTATCACTCCGCGTTCGCGGCATTCAATGAAGTATTCGAGTGCCTCCATATGTCCGCGCAGTGTGTTTATGCTCTCCTGCTCGTGCAGCATGAATATATCGATCACGTCCCGCCCGGTCCCGCACCGCGCTTCTTCAAGCGCAGCCTCGGCTCCCGCACGGTCATAAGCGTACGTTTTGGTCGATATCGCAACATCTCCGCCAAAGCGGCGAAGCGCCTCGCGGATAATACCGTAGTTCCTGTAATACTGTGCCGTGTCTATAAAGTTCACACCGTGTGAGAAGGCATAGGAGATGATCTCCGCGGCACGCTCCGGCGGAGGCGCAGCCTGAAGAGGACTCACCGTCAGTGAGCCGAAAGCAAGGCGCGACACCGGAGCAAGCCGCGGAGAGAGCGATACTTTTTCCATACCCGTCCCGCTCAGAGATCGAGATACTCACGTATGAGCGCAGCCATAAGCTCATCTCGGTCTATCCGGCTCATTATGGCGCGTGCGTTCCTGTGATTTGTGATATATGTCGGATCCTCGGTCAGGATATAACCGACCATCTGATTGAGCGGATTATACCCCTTTTCGCTGAGAGCATCGTATACGGCACGCAGCGCAGCGCGGCGCTCACGGTCCCGTTCATCCTCTCTGATCGAGAAGGTTATCGTCTTGTTGTTATCACTCTTAGGGCACATTGCTAATACAATTCCTTTCCCATAGCGCCGCACCGGCGCTGCGTGCTTGTCTCAACCTTATTATATGTTATATCGGGGGGTAAAATCAAGGCTGGGCGAAAAAATGTTATACTTTGGTTACATTTTTTCCGCAAGCATACTATTTGAGCCCTTTACGAGCGAATTTATCGGTCACAGTGGCGCAATCTGCACAAATGATTTGTAAACAATAGTGAAAAATCCAAGATCGCTATTGACATGGTGTATTAATAAATGGTATAATTGACGAAGAAGATTAACTTGGTGATATTGCACCCTGACAAAGAGCTCCGGAGGAACCGATGAGACGCAACGGAAAGATACTCTTTTCCTCTCTCAAGGGGGGAGTCGGCAAATCGACTGCCGCCTGCGAAATTGCTCATGCGCTCGCCTCCGACGGGTATCGGGTCGTGCTGTTCGATCTCGACTTCCGTTCGGGCAGCCTTGATCTTATGCTCGGGGTCAGCGACAGAGTCATCTTCACGATCGACGACTTCATCTTGGATCGTTGCGATGCAGAGCGCGTGCTTTTGGACGTGCCGTGTCAGCCGAATCTTCCCGACGGAGCGTTTTTGAAGCTGTGCCCTGCGTGCGACGAAAGAACGTTTGAGTCCGGCGGCAGCGATATGTACGCCCGTATCGCCGATGCGCTTCAGCGCATCTCGGACTTTGCCGACGCAGATTACGCCATATGCGACACAGGCGCGGACAGCCGCATTCCCGAACTGGTGGCCGACGGATTTGCAAGTCTTGCTCTCGTCGTCTCCGAGCAGAGCCGCACCTCGATCAGAGCTGCAGAACGCACTGCGGCGCATCTGTCCGAATACAGCGGAATACACGAGGTTCGCCTTGTGATAAACAATTTCGACATTGAGGCCGCAAGGCGCGGCGGCAGAGCCGGTATAATCGAAATGATCGACAGCAGCTCCGTGCGCTGCATAGGAGTCATCCCGCACGACGGAGAGCTTGAGGAGATCCAAGATCGCGGCACACTCACAGGCAAGCACTCGCCGGTAACGGCAGCGACACGCAATATATCGCGACGGCTTCGCGGGATCGAGACACCTCTGTTTCACGAAATGAAGAAGCAGAGGCGTCGGGCGGTTCTGTAAGCCGGGTCGTCTTTATAATAAAAAGATAACGAAAGGACATACTTAAAGATGGATATCGCTCTTATAGCCGACGATACTAAAAAGGAGCTGATGACTCAGTTCTGCATAGCCTACTGCGGAATCCTCTCAAAGCACCATATCTGTGCGACGAGCACAACCGGAAGATATGTTTCCGAAGCGACGGGACTCGAGATCGAAAGACTGCTTGCCGGTGAACACGGCGGAGAGCAGCAGATCACCTCGCGAATATCATATAACGAAATAGATGTCCTCCTTTATTTCCGCAGCACTATGCCCGCAGGTCCCGAGGCAAGCGACGCCGGAGCAAATCTATTGCGGATGTGCGACGTACATAATGTACCCGTTGCCACTAACATCGCCACAGCCGAGGTGCTTATCTGTGCGCTTGAACGCGGCGAGCTCGACTGGCGGGAGATCGTAAATCCCCGCTCTGACTATAACCGTCGCCGTCGCGGAATTCTCTATTGACAACCTTAAACGTCCGGCAGCGCCGGGCGTTTTTTCATATCGGCGGCACCAAACCGCATATCTCTGCAAATTAACGTTCATCTCATAATTTAACAGGAAACGGAGCCTGCCCGCCGCAAGGTCGCGGGTGAAATTTGAAAAATTGAAAAACAGATATAAAGTATGCGCCGCAGTATCGGCGCTCATCGCCGCAGTGCTCGTAGTGTTTGTCGGCTGCGATCGCGGCAGAAGCTATGACGAGAGCGAAATAAGCTCCGCCGCAGCGGAACTTATTGAGTCATCCTATGAAATTAACGAAATATTTTTCGGGCGCGGGCTGCCGACGGTAAGCACCGAAGGTCAAAACGGCAGTGAAGCGGCAGACGGCAAGACATCCGACGGCGAAGCATACGGCTCAACGGCGCGATATGCAGAGGTGTCCGAGGAGAGCCCATATCACACCGAGGATGAAATTCGCACCGCAGCTCTGCTCGTATACACTCCATCATACTGCGAAGCACTGTTTGAAACGGCGTTTTCGGGCGGTTCCGGCAGCGGAGACTCAGGATCGGTGCTGTACGCACGGTACGTCGATTACAACGGCATACTGACCGCGCGCATACTCGACGAGGATGAAATACTGCCGATCAACCGCACGTATGACACCGGCAGCATCACCGTCGTAAGTCAAAAGAACGGCTCGGCAAAAATCAAGGTCCCGTCGTTCAAGGACGGCGTGCCGTCAGATGACATCACCCTCAGCGTAGTTTTGACAGACGACGGGTGGCGCCTCGACACTCCGACGTACTGACCGAAGGAATCCGGGGAATCCTCTATGCGATATCAGCGCATACAGAAAAAGGTCTGCAAAGGCGCATCGACGCGATATTTAACAGTCAAGAGAAAAGGGCGTGACCGCCACGGTCACGCCCTTTTACTCAGAGAGTGTGTGCAGTTGCCGCCTGCCGGGCGCACGTCACAATGCGGCCGCGCAAGTCGGCGCAAAGTGTATATAAAAGCGACACGGCATCCGCTGCTGCCGGAGAGAAGTCCCGTGAATGCACACCGTTTCAGTATATTTGGAAGCCGTCGAAAGTATATTATATCAAACTTCGCCGTCAGGTCTCTTCGCCTTAGGTGCACGGCGCAGCCTCGACCACAACAGGATTATTGCCTGTCCTGGAACCCCCAAAACGAGTATCTTCCATATATCGATGGTCAGCGGCATCAGCGTCATAGTCAAAGCGGCGAGCGAAGTCCACATAAGAAGCGATATTATGAGAAAATTTCTCCTGCGGTTAAACCATATTGAATTGAACACAAGCAACACTATCATCGAGGTCGGCACAGCATATACAAAAGCGAGCCAATGAGCACCGAGCGACGGTGCCACAATATCCACTACAACGAAAGAGAGCGTCGCGACGAGCCACACAAGTATCACCGATATCGAGGTTACGGACACTCGATTTATGAGTCGGCGGCGGTCATTCACGGCGGGCTTTACAGCCTCCTCAGTGTGATCCGATGTTATCAGATAATCTACGCTCACATTAAATATATCGGCTATCTCCTTCAGCACCGATATGTCGGGGACAGATTCTCCCCGCTCCCACTTTGACACTGCTTTATCCGAATAGTTTATACGTTCGGCAAGCTCCGCCTGTGTCATGCCGTGCACACGGCGCAGAGATGAAATATTTTCAGCAATCACGAGCTTTATATCTTCCATCGGTACCACCTCACATATTTTGCGTTTATGCCGCAGGTCTGAGCTCCGGTTCCCGCAGCACCTCTCCGCGCCGCTCGACTCGAGCAACGCATCGATAACAGCAGAACCTGCAGACAGAAGCCCTGCAACTATAGTATACCACATAAACTCAGCAATTGCAAGCGATTCTACCGACAGTAGAGCCAGATTCTACCGACGATCACGCCGAAAACCGCACAGTATATCGCGCTCATCCTCCTGTGACTTGACTTTCCGCGCAAATTCGGTATATAATATCTATTGTACTGTCGGGTCGGCGACTCAACGGCGGCACGGCATCACCGCAAGAATACAAAGTGGAGGCTATACCAATGAATGAATACACTTTCTATGCGGATTCGTCATGCGACACTCCGCATGAGCTCCTTCAGGAATGGGGGGTACGCTCGATCGATCTTCTTTTCAGATTTGCAGATTCCACGGTTGAATACAGGAACAGCGACATTCCGACCTCCGAGTTTTATCACAACCTGCGCGAGGGGCGCGATGCAAAGACCTCAGCAATAAACTCCGAAACCTTCAGAGAGGAATTCGAGCGCCAGCTGCGCGACGGACGCGACGTTCTCTACATCGCGTTCTCCTCCGGACTCAGCACGACCTACAATTCGGCTCGACTCGCTGCAAAATCTCTGTCAGAGGAGTATCCGGAGCGCCGTATCTTCGTCGTAGACTCACTCTCGGCATCCGCCGGATACGGTATGCTCGTTTACCTCACGGTGCAGAAGCTCCGCGCAGGTGCAACGCTTGAGGAGGCAGCACACTTCGCACACGACACGCGACTCCGTATATGCCACTGGTTTACGGTCGATGATCTCAACTTTCTGAAGCGCGGCGGCAGAGTCAGCGCAGCGGCGGCTCTCGTTGGAACGGCACTCGGCATAAAGCCGATCCTCCACACGGACAACGAGGGACACCTCACCAATATGTTCAACGTGCGCGGCAGAAAGCGCGCTATCGCCGCACTCACCAAGAAGCTCGGCGAGCTTGCCGAAGATATAACGTCCGGACCGATATTTATCAGCCACGGCGACTGCATCGAGGATGCCGAAGAGCTTGCGCATCAGATCAAGGATGAGTACGGTCTCGACACCGATCTTATAACCGACGTCGGACCCGTCATCGGCTCGCATTCCGGTCCGGGCACGCTCGCACTCTTCTTCGTCGGACGCGAAAGATAACAACACTGTAAATATAGGGGATAGATTGTCAAATGGTGAATACACAGGGCAGAGAGACTGATACAAGAACGATAGACGGCGCGCTCTTCGCGGACATGGTCCGCGCCGGCGCCGCCAACCTCCGCGCAAACGCCGCGGAGGTCAATGAGCTGAACGTATTTCCCGTACCGGACGGAGATACAGGCGACAACATGAGCATGACCGCCGAGGGCGGCGCCGCTGCACTTGCCGAGAGCGGCAGTATGACGCTCGGCGAAACTGCAGCCGTTGCCTCACGCGGAATGCTGCTCGGCGCTCGCGGGAACTCGGGAGTTATTCTGTCCCAATTCTTCGCCGGCATAGCAAAAGCTCTGGACGGGCATGACACCGCCGACGTCAATCTCTTTGCAGACGCGCTCCGCGCCGGCGTAAAGCAGGCTTATGATGCCGTAATGTCACCGGCAGAGGGCACTATACTGACCGTCGCGCGCGAAGGAGTTGCCGCAGCCTGCGACGCAATAACGGACGCAGACACCGTATACTCGCTCATATCCAGGCTCGTCGATGAGATGCGCGCATCTCTCGCCCGTACTCCGGAGCTCTTACCCGTACTCCGCGAAGCAGGGGTCGTTGACAGCGGCGGAGCCGGTCTCGTTTACGTCGTAGACGGATTCAGACGCGCTCTTGCAGGAGAGAAGATCGAGACGGTCGGCACGGTGTCGTCTGCCGTATCACCGTCGGTGTCCGCCGGACTTTCATCCTTCGGTCCCGACAGCGAGATGACCTACGGCTACTGCACGGAGCTTCTGCTCCAGCTGCAGAACAGCAAGACCGATCCGGAGTCGTTCGATCCCGCCGTCATAACCGAATTTCTCGGCACGGTAGGAAACTCCGTAGTCTCATTTAAGACCGGCACCGTGGTAAAACTCCACGTGCACACCATGGAACCCGAGCGCGTGCTCGGTTTCTGCCGGCAGTTCGGTGAATTTCTCACCGTTAAGATCGAGAATATGTCGGTGCAGCACAGCGGAATCGAAAGCGACGGCGACGATTCCCCCACCCCGGAGACAGACGCCCCCGCAGAGCGCTACGGTTTCGTTGCCGTGGCGAGCGGCGACGGTATGAAGAAGCTGTTCCGCGAGCTCGGCGCGGAAGTAATCGACGGCGGACAGACCAACAACCCGTCCACTGCAGATTTTGTCGCTGCATTTGAACGCATGAATGCCGAACACATCTACGTTTTCCCAAACAACAAAAATATAATCTTAGCCGCAAATCAGGCATCTGAAATGTATACGAAAGCGACCGTACACGTCATCCCGTCAGCCGATATCGGCGCCGGTTACGTGGCACTTTCCTCGGCAGACAGGACCTGCGACGATCCGGATTCACTTGCAAAGTCCGTAACCGAAGCCATGGCGAATGTCACAACGGGTATGATATCAACTTCGATTCGCGATACCGTGCTCGGCGGCATAGAGATACACCGAGGCGACTACATCGGCTTTATCGGCAAAGAGATGGTAGTCTCCGATCCGTCAAAGGAGAATGCCGCAACCGCCCTACTCGACCGTATGCTCAACGGTGCCGATGCATATATGCTGACGGTCTTCCGCGGTGCCGGGGCAGATGTATCAGAGTGCGCAGCTGTAGAGCATTACGCAGCAGAGCACTATCCCGATGTCGAAATATACATGGCTGACGGTGGGCAGGACGTGTATCCGTTCATATTTGTCGCAGAAGAATAATACAAAACACATAAATCAATTACGGAGGTCGGCAACGCGCGCCGCAAAACATAATATGTCCATAACACCTGAGAAAATCCTGCTCGATCTTAAAACGAACCGACGCCACCGCGCCATTATAGACGGCGATATGGCAGCCGAAATAGACGACCAGTACCCTTTGCATACTGCATGGGATCCGACAGGATCGAGCTTCTGTCCGCATCCGTTTCGGCGTTCTTCGATCCGCCGGAGAACACTGACACCGAGGCGGTAATGCTTCGCGGATATGACGAGGCGCTGCTCGTGCTTCGCGAATGCGGCATAGATGAGGACAGGATGCACGTATACCGCGGAGCCGCATCGCAGATATCGAATAACCCGGGCTTTACACCGTCGGACAGCCCCGCAGCAAGAAACATAATCCGTGAAGCCATGTCATCCGACGAACCGCTCTATGTCATCGTCACGGGTCCGTGCACAAATGTCGTTTCGGCGTGCCTCATCGAGCCGAAAATCATGGACAGAATCTGTGTGGTATGGCTCGGCGGGCAGTGTGTGCCGCTCCGCGAGGGACTCGGATTCCACGAATGGAATCTGTTTGCCGACTATAAGGCAGGGCAGCTGCTCATGGATATGGATGTTGCGCTCATCATGATACCGTGCGATCCCGTGGGATCGGTTACAATAAAGATGAACAGCGACGATTTCAAGCGGATCGAGGGAGAGTCGCGAGGTGCCGTACTGTTCAGACATACGCTCCCGCTCCGCGAAGCCAAATCGGAAGAGCGTCTCAACGG
>CAKSEM010000008.1 GCA_934446485.1 uncultured Eubacteriales bacterium
CCCGGAAGATTTTCTTTGTTCTCTTTCTTTTACAAAAGAAAGAGAGAAGTAACCTCAATTCAGAAAGCCGTCGCAGACAAACAGCCGCGCGGGAGAAAAACGACAGGGGCAGGGAAAACGTCTCGGCTGCGATGAAAGAGAGAAAAAGTCTAAAACCTCCTCCGCCATCTTCGCATATTATACCACACACACTGCAATATTTCTATACAAATAAAAAATAATTCTTGACACCGCCCCGCACAGATATGATATGATAAAACAGCAGTGGGAACCCGCTGCAAAACCAATAATACCACTGCCACCGGGTAGGTGCGCGATGCCAAAAGCATCCGCCGGCACATCGTTAGGTCTCAGAAGATGTGCGGCGGGTGCTTTTTTATGTCACACGCTACCCGCGCCGGCGTCGCTATCAAGCGTGAAAGGACGGTAACAGTTATGAAGCGCATATACTCATGGATCGGTGATCTGTCCCCTGCGGAACGAGCACTGTGGCTCGTATCGATCGCAGCTATCGCCGTATCGTACTCGATATTCGATCGCGAGAGCCCACTCAGACTCATAGCATCACTGATCGGTGTAACATCACTTATCCTGAATGCCAAAGGAAATCCTGCAGGGCAGGCACTTATGGTCGTATTCGGCTCACTCTACGGCATAATCTCATACACCTTCGATTACTACGGCGAAATGATAACCTACGTCGGCATGACCGTGCCGATGGCTGTCGCCGCATTCATATCGTGGATGCGCAATCCTTATCACGGCCGCCGTTCCGAGGTCAGAGTCGGGCATATTTCAACATCCGAAATTCCACATATCATCATCATTACCGCGGCGATAACCGCAGTCTTTTACTTCATTCTGCGCGCCCTCGGCACGGCAAATCTTCTGCCGAGCACCGTATCCGTTACGACGAGCTTCCTGGCAGTGTACCTGACATACCGCCGCAGCGCACTGTACGCGCTTGCATACGCCGCAAATGACATAGTGCTTATCGTTCTGTGGTCTCTCGCATCCGTCACAGACAAAAAGTACATTTCCGTACTCATCTGCTTTGCGCTCTTTCTCGTAAGCGACCTTTACGCATTTTTTCAACTGGTCACGCATAGCGCGCCGTCAGGCTGCGGGACAGTAACGGCAGAGCGGGGGCGACTTTCGCCCCCGCTCATTTTGTTGTCATTTATCAAATGCACCGACACGGTCGATCATCACGAGCACACGCAGCATCAGCCGCGACAGCTCAAACGAATTCTCGCCGTTCCCCTTGAGATACCCGCGGCTTGCGAGCTTTTTAACTGTCGGCGCTGCCCAGTCCGGTAGGTTGCGGTCGATATACGCCCACTTCACGCCGATCTGGTCATTGTGACGCTCAAGAGTTTTCTCCATGTCGGCTACCTTGTCGGACAGAGCACGAAATTCACGCTTCTCTGCGTCTGTCATCGGTGAATTCACCTCCATTCCGTAATATGCGGCAAGCGCGTCTGCCTCCGCCTCCGCCAAGCGGCTGAGATTTACGTCGGATGACAGCCACTCGGCTGCCTTGCGGTTCGTGTGAAAGCTGTGCTCAAGTATAACGCCCGGCACACCGGCACTTTTGGCACCGAATAGGACACCGTACCACTCATCGTCAATATATCCGTTTCCGTCGCGGTCAAAATCGGTCCCCTTGGTGTGATAAGTCGCATCAGACACGCTCATCGTCTTCGATATAACGGGGCCGAGAAGGTGCGCCACCGCGCGCGACCTCTCGTCTATATCTGTCTTGCCGTCAGACACCATATGAATCATCCACGGCGAATCGGGAGATTCGCTCCCTGCCGCATTTGAATGAAGCGAAAGAAACAGGTCGTATCCCGCACTGCGCCTTCCGCGCTCGGTCAATTCCGGATCGTCATCCTTCGCCGCGCGCGTAAGCCCGACGGCAAATCCGCGTGCCTCAAGCGCCGATTTCAGCTTTCCGGCAAGACTCCACGTCATGTTCGACTCATAGTACCCGTCAAGCACGGGGGAAGCGTTATAATAATTCCCCGCGTGCCCCGGATCAAGCATTATCCGTACCATCGTCACCCTCATCCGAGCTGTCGCCGTCCGCCGCATCACCGTCAGAGCGCTTCTGAAGCACCTCGATCGCGCCCGACAGCACCTTTGGAACGGGCAGTCCCATGGTGCCGGCGTTCTCAATGATCGAAAGCAGTTCATTTACGATAAACGCAACACAGACAGCATCTCTTATATAGTGCACGCCGAGCGTTATGTCGAGCCTTGCACCTACGAGCACAAACAGCATTATCATGCATTTTTTGCCGATCCCTCGGAAGCCGACCTTGCTCGAAAGTCCGCCCCCGTCAGTTTTGTCAGATGCTCGGAAAACACCGGCGCATATCATACCGGACAGAAAATCCACAGTCATAAATATAAGGAGCGTCGTCATAGAAGAAGTCCACCCTCCGTATACCGAGGCGATAAAACCACCGATTATTCCCGCAGCACTTATAATGATTTTTTTCATATTCCTCCGACGGGCGGCACCGTATAATTTGCATTATGCCGAGGCACCGCCCGTTCAACTACAGATTATGCTCCGCCGAGCTTTGACGCCACATAGCCGCATGAGGAGCCGCTGCGAAGATCGGTTATCATTGCCGCAGTGATCGCCGAAGCCCCGGTCGGCACCTCCACACGCGCCAGTACAAGATCAAATGTGCCGCTGCTTCTTACCGGAAGCGAGCTGTCGTTTTTGAAGGCAGACAGCGTCGCTTCTCCGCCCGATATGTTGAATCTGACACACAGTACAAATGTGCAGCCCGGCGTAAGCTCAAACGTTGCCGGTGTGTCGAGTCTGGCCATATATCCGCGTGCCCATGCGCACCCGGCAGCGACGCTGACGGACAGACCGTCGCCGGCACTCACGGCAAAATCCCCCGTGCCGAGCACCCCATCCGTCACAAAGCATGATATCATCGACGCTATGAACGCGGCATCCACAGCGCGGTTTCCCTTCGGAAAGCCCTGTACGGTCTCAACGACAGACGTTGAATCGAACGGTCCTCCGACCATCGGTTTACTTTCATAAATCGCCATTATTATCTCCATTCCGCCGCCGTATCGGCGGCACTTTTGTCATCTGCACCGACCGAGCGGCAGATCAGAACGTTCGGCTCACATACTCTGTAAGGCGCCGTCTCAGATTACGCTCCTCGCTCTCGGCATCGCCGCCGATATACGGAGTTACGGTGTGCACACCGTCGGCAAAGGTCTCGGTGATCTGCGTGACACGCGCTGTGTACGTGCCGGACGGGGCTTCGATCTCACACAGATCTCCGAGATCGAAGTCGCTGCCTGCGGTGCCCCCGCCGCAGACGGGCACACCGCCTCGCAGTCCGGTCACCGCCTCGCGTCCCGCAAGCCGTTCCAGCCCGCGATGGCGCAGCGCCGCAAGATATGCCTCAGTCGTATCATATGAAACGGGGCGTATGTCTCCCGCAGAGACAAATGTCTCACGGCGCAGCAATCCCGTCGGTGACGGTGACGGAACGGACACGACCGTTCCGTCAAACCCGGATACATATGCGACATTCGCAGACGAATCGTCCGAATACGCAAAGCGTGCTCCCGCACCGTCGGACGTACAGAATACCGCCGGTGCACGCGCGCTTTGTGTGCGCGTGCGATCGACACCTCGTACGACCGTAAAGCGAATCGCCGAGCCTTCTGTATCGAGTTTCACCCTGTATGATGCACCGTGCGGCTTCAGCGACGCATAAAGCCAATCCGAAAGATTCGACCACGATGCCGAAAGCTCTCCTGTATCTTCTATCCCCGATACTGTTCCGAGCAGCAGGTGCGGTATCGCGCGAGCACTGATCGCATTCGCCGAAACGGCGCTGCGCGCAGACGTCTCTATCAGACCCGAATAAGTTACTTCACCGTAGATCACACGCTGAGACAGCAGTGCCTCAAGGCTTCGGCCGGACAGACCGAGCCCGTCCTCCGAACGGGTCACTCCGTCGATATGTGCACATTCGCCGCTCTGCGGCTCATATATGTACGAGGCACCGATCGGAATATCACCGAACGACACAGGAAGGATTACCGATATCTCACCCGGCTCAAAGTAACGCCGAACGACCGTAACACGGCGGGGCTCTCCGACGATCCCTATCACGGAATAATCGGAGTTCAACAGATATATGTTCATTCTGCACTCCTCCTACGCACCGAGGTACAGCGGTGTGTACTCAACCGAAATATCAGCGTTTCCGCCGCCGTCCGCTGCGATAAGCCGCAGAAAATTGTCACCGGGTGACAGCGTGAAGAAGCGCGATGCCCGATCGAATGAATATGTCGTGATACCGTTTAGCTGAAGTGCACACGAGCCCGGCAGCGTACAGATACTGAGGCGGTCGCCCGCGGCAAGCGTTCCCGTGTACTTCACATACCTCCCGCCGCAGCTCATCGACGGCTCGCGTATGCTGCCGCGTGCGGCAGTCACCGATATGTGCACCCCGCATTCCGCATCTCCGATATTCCTTACGTTTCCCATCACCGCGGAGGCGGCAAACGAGCATACCGTGCCCGCACCGCTCATAAGGTTCAGCGGAAATGATAGGATCGGTGTTGTTACGGGGAAGCTGATCCGCCGTGATACACCGTCAGTAAAGTACGGTTCGGGACAGATGAGCGTAAGCGTGATCTTCAGCGGATCGCCGAATGAAGGCTCGGAAAATTCCGCCGCACGGTACGGCACGGCGCGGATACTTCTATGCCTGCCGTTCAGGTACGTCCTGACCGTAATATCGGCGTGAGGGTTCATAATTGCCCGCACTGTGTCGCCGATGCTCACGTTTTGGGCAGCATCGGCGACCTCAAATGCGATCCTGAGGATGCGCGCATCTATTCTGCGGCGCAGCAAAGCTCCGCCCTCGCCCGATGTTGACGAATACTCCACGTCTATCTGCGGAAAATCAAAGCCCGACAGTCCCTCGGTCAGAACGCGGCATACCGAATACGGAGACAGCGACAGTTCCCGCATTCCGGAGGCAAGCGTTATTCTGTAGTTCTCCGCTGTCATGCACTCACCTCCTCGGCCTGCACAAATTCTCCGTCGTCTCCGAGCTTTCCGCAAACGGCACCTCCGGTGCTGACGAGTGTGCCGGTAACATTGTCGCCGTAGCACACCTCGGTGAGTACAAAATCATATTTCAGAGCCCTGCCGCTGCTCTCGACGTACAGCACCTCGCACTCACCGTCGAGAAGTGCACGGCGCAGCAGTTCATCAGCGTGTCTGTCGAGGGCAAAAGAAAGTCTCCTCTTGCACACGCCGTTCATCGATGCACGTGTGTCGCGCCGCTCGATATACCGTCGTTCGTCCGGGTCGCGGCGAAACGTTATATCAAAGCGGCAGAAGCCGCAGCCTATACGCCTCCATTCGGGATCTTCGTCGGCAGATACATTGATATAGTACCTCTCCGCCCTCCCGCGCGAAACCTCTCCCGCTCCGGTAATGTAGCAGTATTCGAGACGCATCGACCAGAGCGCCGCAGAACCGTCCGCCCTGACACAGGCGGGGACAGTCCGCAGGGATATCTCTCCGCTCAAGACGGCACGGCGTGCGGTATCCTCCAGTATACGGACGGCACGAAGGCTGTCGGCGGGCGACAGACTGCGATACCGGAGGAACACATCAAATGATACGTGTCCTGCACCGGAGCCGTCGATATACTCGGACATCATCTGCCTATCCGGCACAAGGGAGATCCACATGGCAGGATACGCTCCGTCCGACGGCTCCGACGGCGACGGATCGAGTTCGCCTCCGTGAAGGAGCCGTACAATGCTCCGAAGCAATCCCTCATCGTTCCAATTCATAGTATCACCTCCATCACTTCAGTATCAGCTTCACGTGGCGCAGCAGCCATGATCCGCGGGTACGGCGCTCGACCGATATGACTTTCATCGCGCCGTCCGGGATACAGCAGCCGTCAGACACGTCCGCAGCCGATTCCGCAGACGGCAGTACGAGACATCCGGGCATGATATCCGGTATGCCGCACACCTCGCCGCGGCAGGTCGCCGATGCGGCGCAGTCGAAGATATACATTGCAGCAGATCGCCCGTCGGCGCTCTCCTTCACCTCAAGGTCAATCCCGCAAAGTGCATACCGCCTCCACACCGTACCGTAATCATCCTCGCCGACGGGGCATAGCAGCATTGCCTGATTCCGATGCAGCATTACGCCCACCTCGTGAGGTATCCGCCTCCCGTCAGGGCAAGGATCGCCTCGGATGAGACCGGTATGCCGCATACCGTGTCCGGCATCGACTCAAAGTATGATACCGAATAGTCGCCGAGCGCCTCGCGGCTGACTCTGTCCCGTCTGTCGCAGACGCGCGCCGCCTCATCTGTTTCAAGGCAGAGCGCACGCACAAGCGGCTCATCTGAGGCGTCACCCGGGACACCTCCTATGAGGACTGCCACGACGTCACGCGCGACCTTCGCTGCACGGTTGAACTCCGCTTCGCCGAGCTCGCCTCCGAACTCATCTCTGTAATATGAATAATCGAACTTTACCATACAATCACCCTTTCCGATAGCTCCGTCGGTATCCGAGGACAATATTCCTCGGATACCGAATCGAAGCGCTCTCCGCCGCCGACGGATGTCAACCCCACTCCGGATATCAGCCGAGATAACGGCAGGCGAGCTCCGGATAGAGCGTTGCAAACGAATAGAGAACATCCATTGAGAGCATCTCGCGCTTGTACTTCATGTCGTAGCCGCGTACGACTCTGAGAGATATTCCGTTGTAGGTCGTGACGTAGCTCTCGACTCCCGCGGGAGTGGAAAGCGGACGTGTTACGAACGCAAATGCGCTCGGATGGAACACGAGGTTGGCGCTGTGCGAACCGACAGCAGTTACCGCCTCATCCTTAGCCGCAGTAACATTCGGATAAACATTTGCAGTGATCTTACCCGAGGCAGCCGCAGCGTCCGCTGTAACGGTGTACGTGTTGTTTCCGATCTTCAGAATGTCGCCGCGCACGAGAGTTCCTGAGAGTCCGGTACCGGCAAGCATAACTGCCGACTTGTTCTCGACCGCCGCATCTACCGCGATGTTGCCGCTCGTCACGGCAAGCGTCCCGGCTTTGTGGTCGCAGACAGCCTGCGTCATATAGTTCGATATTCCGAACACCTCGCCGATAGAACCGCTTCTGAGTGCCGTAGTATCACCGCACTTCTCTGCGTTCACAAGCGACGGGATCTGCTTGAACTTTGCACTTGCCGCAGGGCTCCATACGGCGCGCCTTCCCGAGGTAGGAACGCGATTGGTATCGAGCATGAACGCAGCATCAGCAAAGTCCGAAAGCTGCGAGGGTGTGGTACCTGCCGTGCCGGCAATGTACGGGATATCGCGATAGAGCGAAAGACCGTCGCTGTTGATCTTCTCTGCGAGCGCCGCTGCAGCAGGCTCGATAAAGAGTCGCGTTACGGAATCAAAATCGAGCGCTCCCTCAAGTGCGGAGATCTCGGTATCGACCGTTGCGATGTTGTCGAGCTTCACGTTTACCGCTTCCTCGGTGATCCCCTGCGAGGTAACGCCGGTCGTGGGTGAAAATGTCTTTGCCGTCAGCTTGACGGGACGGCGGACGCTTACGGTGTCACCCTTCTTAGCCGCTCCGCCGGCAGCAGTGTCGCGATAGATGAGGTTCGGAAAGACCAGATTGTCAATGAGCCTCGGAAGCGTCTCGCGTGCGATCTGCTTTACTGAAATGAATGTGTTTGCCATCTTTTGTTTTCCTGCCTTTCTTGTTTTTTGTGGGATCATATCCCGCGTTTTCCGATGTAGCTGTAGTATTCGCTGTCACTCATGCTGTCCGTGTCGGCGCCGGCACCTCCGTGGCGGGCTCCCGTCGAATATGTGCTGCCGGCACCGCCCGCTGCACGGAACATATACGGATCCGATCTCTTCAGTGCCGCCACGCGCGAATGTGCCGCAGCGGCTATCTCACCGTCGTCTCCGCATATGCCGTCCACGCCGAGAGCCGTGGCTGCAATGTCGGGATTCTGCGCGCCTTCTTTCAGCAGCTCATACCTGAGCGCCGACGAAGCGCGCAGGCGGCGCAGCTCCTCTCCGTGAGCCTCGCGCTCACGCTCAAGCTGCAAGGTCAACTCATCCTCACGCCCCGCCTTTGAGATCGAAAGTCCCGAACGGCGCATCGCCTCCTCGAATTCTTCGCCGGTCAGTGCGCGGCCGTCGAAAATCTCGCCTATGTCCATATGGTATCACCTCCTCCCGCACAAAGATTTATCATGTCGGGGAGCGCCTGCGCCCCGAACGCGATGTTGCGTTTACTGCACGCGTCAGTGCACTCCGCCGCCTCCGTCAGATGCGGCGGTCATGGAGATCGCGGTTTCACGGCTCTCTCCGCGCCACTTCATGCGGTACTCAAACGGCCGCATCAACCCTGCCTCAACCTCGGCACGGTCGCGCGTTCTCTCCGATTCGGAATCTATAAAATAGCTGTCATCAAACCGCACAGTGAGCTCCGTCTCGGGGTCAACGCGGAGCATCAGAACATCGCGACCCGCCCAAAGCATGGCGCGAAGTATCCGTCTCAGGAAATCCTCGACGTTTATGCGATGCTTCGCCGTATTCTGGATAAGATCCTGCCGTTCACCCGTATACTGCGTTGCAGTCAGCTGTGCCTTGCCCTGCACTCCGGAGAACAGATAGTGCCGCGTACCGAGTCCGCACCTGAATGACAGATAATCAAGCTGATGCTGGACTGCGTCGGCGTTTTCTTCCGTACGCAGCTCAGGATTGTGCTCACATATCATCGTATCGGACGAGAGCTCACCGTCACCTATCGTGACGAACAGCTGCTGAGCCACGTCGTCGGGCGTATACATCGTGCCGTTTTCGTCACGCATAACGAGCGAACGGTTCATGAACACCTTCTTGCCGCCGAGCTTTAAGTCGCGGCAGAAATTGTTGAACGCAAGATCAACGCCTTTCAGGCAGTCTATAGCCTGCGAATATACCGAAACTCCGAGACCGCACCGCTCGTCAATGTGGTTTTCAATATTCGGCGTGAGAAGTGCAAAGAGCGGCGTGCGGCTCCCCGTTCTGATCTCGCGGGCAATCGGTCGATCCGGTTCACATTCACACAGCTTGCCGTCACGAAGCTCAAGCCACTCGTTCGTAATGACGTACCCGTCCTCGGCAAGTCGGTGAAGCTCAATATAGCAGAGCTCTCGCCCGCGATGTCTCGATTCAGAGATAAATGCCGCCTCGTACACACCGTGACAGTCGGTAGAGATCGGCACGATGTGCGCCGCATCTACAAAATCAACGTGCATCTTTGCCGCAGGTGTCGGGCGGAGACGCCCATCCTCAAGCTCCACACCGTCGAGACGCAGTATCGCCGCTCCCGTGCCGAGTGCAAAGACTCTCTCGCAGACACGACCGAGCTGTCGCAGAAGTCCGCAGTCGCCGACAACACCCGCGCAGCCGTCCGTTCCGAAGAGCCACTCCGACGTCCCGTTATCTGCGGCGTTTATTACCGTTCTCTCCCCGAGCAGGAGGCTCGCCCAGTCCTCGCATATCTTCTTCGCCATATTGAGCCGGTACAGCTCACGCTTTATCGGGCGTCCCCCTGCCGAACTTTCGGTGAATTCGTGGAACGGGCGCCAGAAGCCGCGCCTCCATGCGTCCCACTCTTCGATGACTGCATAGTACGGACGCGGCGCTTCGATCCCGTGCCGTTCCTTCAGATAATCAAATATGATGCCATCCGTCATGTTTACAAATGATCCTTTCTGTAGTTTTCATCAGAGTCTCCCGCCTATGTATCTCTCGAACGAATACTCCATGGCGTCGAGAATATCGATATCCGACGTGAAGTTGTCAAGTCTCCGATCGGAGTCTCCCGCGGTGTCCCACACAGCCTCGGCAAGTCCGCGCTGAACGAGACGGCAGCTCTCGGCGACGCGGAATTTGCCCGAAACCATAAGTGAGCATGTACAGTCGATCCGATCGCGTATGCGCCGCTTCACCGACTCGCCGACGGCAATACCGAAGCCGTGCTCTCTCATGTGACGCCGCAGCCCGTTTATGAGGTACTGCGCTTCGCTGTCGCAGAAGGCGTATCGGATGTCGCAGTCGGGGCGCGCCGCCGCAAGACGTCTCACAAACTCTTCAAACTCAAGTGAGACCCTCATCGGATCGATCTCCCCCTTTGCTCCGTCGATCGCATGGTCTGCAACGATCGCAATTCCGCCGCGCCGCATAAAGGCGCAGGCAACGAAGGTCGTCCGTGAACGGTTTCCTCCGAAATCGACCCCTACCGTAATGAATTCGATCCCGTCCGTTGCGATCTCACCGTCGGGCACGACGATGCTGCCGCGCTCTCTTGCAAAGTACGGGTATACGAGACCGTCTGCGGCACATCTCTCTCCGAGTATGTCACGTCGGTACCAAACCGAGTCGCGGTCGTACTGTGAGACGATCTCGGAGAGTCGCTCGGGGGACACTGACGGGTTGTCGAATATGGTAAAGTGCCCGTAGTTGTAATAATCATCCGGAAGCTCCCCCGAGACGGCTCGCGAGGCGTACAGATCGATATAATCACGGTAGATCGCCGCTCCCGGCGGCGACGGATTGAGGTCCCAGAAAACTTTCCTGCCGCGCGCGGCGAGCTGCCGATTGAACGCCTCCTTTATCATCGTATCATGGTGCAGATTTATCTCCGTCGCTATCCACATCCCGTAGGAGTTTCCCCGTATGCTCTTGTACGAATCGGCACGTCCGCCGCCTGCGAATATCACTATTCGCTCTCCCGCCCGTGCCGCGATCCGAAGGCAGTCGCAGCCCCTGTACCGTCCCCATACGGCACGGCGGCCGAAGTATCCCTCAAGGCCCAATCCGTTGCAGTCGCCTATATTGAGCTTGGCAGATGATGCAGTTGCTCCCGTCGCAAGGTGCAAACGGTCAGGCGAATCCTCAAGAAGGGTCGCAAAGACGAATACATGATCGACAGTCTTCCCCGCCCTGACTGCTCCCTCGGCAACATTCACCGTGCAGCGCGCGCAGCGTTTCATATATTCAAGGTGGCGCTCGCCGAACATATATCGTTGGCTCACGTGATGTCGCCCCACAGCTCACGGCACACATCGGCTATTCCGCCGTCGTCGGATTCCGCCGCATACGCTCCTCCGGACTGCCGCTCACGGAGGAGATCGAAATATAGCTTGATAGCCTTGATGTCTCCGTTCATGGAAAGGCGGGCAAGCGAGCGCATTATGCGTGCATCCTCAGCTCCCGCAGCCGAGCGCCAAAGCTCTGCGAGATACTCGGTAAATGCGCCGTCGCGGATCCATTCGATGTATTCGGAAATATCGATTCCGTGCTCCTTTATCAACTCACTCAGCGGCACCGACGGGTCTCCGAAAACGAGATCCGTCGCGAGCGCACGCTTTCTGTCATCGGTCATCCCATCCATCACTGACCTCCGATCCGCCTCAGTCGAGACTCCCGAACATGGCGGTCGCAAATGCCGATAGCGCCTCACGCTTCAGTCTGTATACAGTGCTCTGCGAGCAGTCGTAACGCCTGCATATTCTCTCAATGAAATCCGAGTGCCGATCAATGTAAAATTCTCTCAGAATGTCCGACTGCTTGTCCGAAAGGGACGCAAGCGCAAGCTCAGTCGCGTCGAGCAGCGCCTTGGTGCGCCGCAGACGCTCTTCGAATCTTGTATCACCGCCTTCGGTGAGGCGTGTCATACATTCGACCGATCCGCGCAGGCGGCGCAGCTCAGTCAAAGATCGCTTAGCAGTATCAGTCAATGTCTTTTCCATCATCAATCGTCCTCCCATTCGGTGTTATCAAACATTTGTTCGTAATTATTATCGTCCGTCGGAGCATCCGTTCCGCCGGCAATAAACCTGCTGTACATAACGCAGTCAGCACAGTACACGGCATTGTCGAGGCTGAACGCAACGTCCCCGGAGTATATAGCTTCTCCGCAGGATTCGCACACAGACTCGATCCTCCCTTCCCGAAACGGTTGCAAATAGTTCATCAGTTCATCCTCAGTCCTTTCACAGTTCGCGCGAACTTTTGTTCTTCGTGCTCGATTATACCACCGAACGTATGTTCTGTCAATAGTTTGGAGTAAATTGGGAGAAAATATATAATACGGCAGCAACCGTGCGGTAAAAAGCAGATAATTATATGGAATTTGTCTTCAAGCAAGAATATTTTAAGAATTTCGCAACAGAACCGCAACCTGCGACAGAACCGAATTCCAAACACATTCCAAATAGCGGTTTATGTGCCGCCGACATTTTTAAGGTGTGTCGAATCGGTTTTATCTGGCGGCAAAAAAGATCATGGCGTAATATCACTCACAGTCATGGCATCGCCTGAGGCGACGCTGCACGAATAAAAAAAGAGCACACTGTCATGCGGCAGTGTGCTCTGTCAGTCGTTACCTCCGACTTATCCCATGGCTGACTCGATCATACGGTCGATCAGCTCCGCGTAAGCTATTCCCTCGTGGATCATCAGCTTCGGATACATCGAGATCGGCGTAAATCCCGGTATCGTGTTGATCTCGTTGAACACGATACCTCCGTCGGGCGTGCAGAAGAAATCCACGCGCGAGAAGGTGCGGCAGTCGAGTGCACGGAATATGCGCTCCGCCGCAGTCCGAACCGCATCGATACTTGCATCCGGAATTCTCGCCGGAATATAGTACGACGACACGTCGCTTACATACTTTGTATCATAGTCATAGAAGTCGCTCGAGCCGACGTCTATCTCGGCAGGCACAGATACGGTGCAGCGCCCCCTCTCCTCGAGGATCGCAACCTCCATCTCGCACCCGACGATCATCTCCTCGATGAGGAGTTTTGAATCCTCGCGCAGCGCAAGTGTGATCGCCCTCATCAGCTCCTCACGGTCGTGAGCCTTGCTGATTCCGACCGACGAGCCGGCGCATGCGGGCTTTACGAACATCGGATAACCGAACTCCCGCTCAGCACGGTCGGCTGCCGCGCAAAAATCCTCTCCGTCGCGCAGGACCGCGAATCGCGCCTGACGGACGCCGAGTTCGGAGACTATCGCCTTAGTTGTTGCCTTATCCATACATGCCGCCGACGATGCCGTCATACAGCCGACCACCGGCACACCCATAACGGAGAGCATACCCTGTATCTGACCGTCCTCTCCGAACCTACCGTGCAGCATGGGAAATACCACGTCCGGTGCCAGATCGGAAAGCTCTCCGTCGCGCACGGCAAACATACGGCGCGCGCCGTTGTCGGGCGATATGAGGATCGGACAGAGTTCTGCCGTCCGCGTGCACCATGATCCGTCACGGATGTGTTCGATGTCTCCCGTATACAGGTGCCATTCGCCCTCCTTCGTTATCCCGATCATGGATATGTTGTACTTTTCGCGATTGATGTTAGAGAGCATTGCATATGCCGAGGACAGTGAAACCTCGTATTCGGAAGACTTTCCTCCAAAGAGTACAGATACGTTCTTTTTCATTGATTATGTAGTCCTTTCAAAATAAGAGAAGCGAGCGCAGGGTCAAAAGGTGTCGTACCGCGCCGCTCGATGCCCGTCTGCGGCACAGACTCTGATCTTTGAGATTCAGCCATGCTGCAGAGTATACGGCGGCTCAAAGCTGCGGCTCGGTGTCCCCGCCAGGTTTCAGGGTGTCGCGGAGCGTCACCTCATATGTGCTATCTTATGCCGGTGCACGGAACAGTGTGACTCTCGCGTGTCCTGCATAATCGAGAAGTCCCTCCGGCTCATATCCCAAAACCCGTACCGCATCCGCCACAGCGTCGCCTTGCGCGGAGCCGTGCTCGATCGCAAGCATCCCGCCGGGCTTCAGATAATCTTTATAAATGCGAAGTATCGAACGGATAACGGACATACCGTCACCGCCGTCCGTCAGCGCATGGCGCGGCTCATACGACAGCTCCGGTGCAAGGGATCCCATCTCGTCCGCCGTAACATACGGCGGATTGGAGACGATCACATCGAACGAATTGTGCGCAAAGTGCTCCTCTGCATCGGTCTCTGAAGCAGCGTCGGCAACGACAAAGTTCACGCCGTGCTCATCCCCGAGCAGATGCCGCGCATTACGCCGCGCGACATCCATCGCATCCGGGTAAAGCTCAAGCAGTGTCACGGCAGCGTCACGCCGTGCATGCGCGACCGATATCCCGATGCAGCCGCTGCCGCAGCACAGATCGAGAAGCTGTCCGCCGTCCGGCAGATTCCGGATCGCCGTCTCGCACAAGAGCTCCGTATCCGCGCGCGGTATGAGGCACGCACTCGACACGGAGTAAGTGAGCCCCATAAAGTCCCATTCGCCGAGTATATACTGGAGCGGCTCGCGTGCCGCGCGCCGTCTGAGCATATCGCATATGGCAGGGAGCGCATCTGCGGGAAGCTCGTCACGTCGGGATGCCAAAAGCTTCGCACGTGAGAATCCCGTCGCGCGCTCGGCGATCATCAGCGCCTCATGCCTCGCTTCCTCGATTCCCGCTGCGGCAAGCTCGGCGGAAACACCGTCAAGCGTCATCTCCGACGCTCCCGCAATCCGTCGCACCGTCGTGCGCGGTCTCGCCCGCCGTACAGGATTCGCTTGCTGCATCAGCACCGTCGCAGCCCCCGTCCGTATCATTCACGCCAGGCGCATCCTCTCCGTCAGCGTCGTCGCGAGCGGAAAGATCATTACCGCAAGACTCTCCGTCATCGTCATCCTCCGTCGGGAACTCCGACGGGATCGCGCCCTTCAGAGCCGCAATCGCAACCTCAAGCTGGGATTCGTCCGGCTCCTTCGTCGTCAGGCGCTGCATCCAAAGTCCGGGTGCGGAAAGCGCATGTGTCACGGCGTTGTCGTGTTTACCCGCATACATGATGAATTCAAATCCGATCCCGACAGAAAGCGGAAGCAGAAGGAGCTTCACCAGTGTGCGCGGAAGAGCGCTGTCAATGCGAATAAACATCGATATTATAATCGATATAATGAGCATAACGAATATGAAACTCGTGCCGCAGCGCGGATGGAAGCGAGTACAGGTCGCGGCATTTTCGGGAGTCAGATCGAGTCCGTGCTCATAGCATGCGACCGACTTGTGCTCTGCGCCGTGGTACTCAAATGTGCGCCGTATATCCGGCATGAGCGAAACCAGCGCAATATAAAGAATGAATATTCCGATCTTCAGAACGCCCTCGACAGCTGAGCGGAGGAGCCAGTTGAGATCCCGTCCCGCAAGGTGCGCAAGCCCCTTGGTGACCGCCGTCGGAATGAGGATAAAGAGCCCGATGCTCAGGACCACGCCGATCACCGTAGCGATAGCCATGATGACACTCATCAGTCGGTCGCCTAGGTGTTCCTTGAGCCATATCTCAAATTTTGACTCCGCCTCCGCATCCGTAACGCCGAGCAGGTCCGCGGAATCTGTGAGCGTACCCATGCTGAGGGACATCATCTCGACAAAGTTGATGACGCCGCGAATTATCGGCAGATTGCAGATCTTATGCTTCCGTCTCAGCGAGACGAAACGGCTGCGTTTCTTCTTGATCCCTCCGTCCTCGTTGCGTACGGCAAGGCATACCTCCTCGCCCGACTTCATCATAACGCCCTCGAGAACCGCCTGTCCGCCGACACGCCCCAAGCGCTCCGGGACCAACTGCCCGTTAGTTTTATTTTTCATATATCAAAAATACACCTCTCAGATGCACGGCATTGTACAGCGCATCACATTTATCATTATTTTAAGTATACAACATTTTTATGACCATTTCAATAGCGCCCATCCATTTTAACCCGATGCCGAAGCCGATTTTTTACCGTCTGCGCTATACGGCACACGCACCGCCATATATTAACAAAAAAATGATTGATAATAGAGCGCGAACATGATATAATAATGTTGGAAGCGATCAGAACACGCCCTTCGCGGTGTGGGAAAGGATAACTTCTTGACTTTAAGCAGCATGACAAACGAGGCTATGTGCGCCTGGAAGGCGTACCGAAGGCGCGATCCCGTTATGATGAGGCACACGTGCTCCATGAGGGACACGCTCTATCGCAAGAGCGCACCGAACCGTGAGCTTTGGCACACGGAGATGTCATTCGATTACAGCTTCTGCGTTCTGGCAGCGGCGGGAATCGTAGTCGTCATCGCAACTCGGGCGCTGCTGCGGCGCATCTGCAGAGCCATGTTCTGCAGACGGCGGCGGACCAGGTGACTGAAACCGGGGCGGTCCCTCCGGCGGGACCGCTCCGGCACGGCATACATCCGGGATACTTCACACGGAGGTGATTTTGCTTGGAACGGAGGCAGAGAAGTCTCTGGCGGTACATATTTATCGGCGGCATGTTTATCGCGGTCGTGGCAGTATATATCGTTCTCTTTATAAATCTTCAGGTGTCGGGTCAGGACTACTATACCATGACCTCGCCCATAACGTACCGTACAAGAACGGTAAAAATACAGGCCCAGCGCGGCGAGATCTTCGACCGCAACGGCAAGAAGCTCGTCGGCAACAGCTTTTACTATGATCTGCAGCTCGACTACGGCTCGATGCCGTATAAATCGGCAGAACGCAACAGAGTTATCCTCTCTCTGCTCTCGACGATCGAAGAACACGGCGGAGCGGAACTCACCGAACCCAAATACACGCCTATCATACCGACTGTAAGTAACGGCACGCTGTCGTTTGAATTTGACACGGACTTTTTCGAAACGGCTAAAGCCAAAACATATGATAAGCTCGCGGAGGAGCTCGCGATCAAAGAAGATGCAAATGCCGACGAAGCGGCGGAAGTGTTCATGAAGCGCTACGCACTCACGGACAGTGACGGCGCACTCACGTACTCCCCGGAGGAAGCATCCGTGCTCTTCTCATACCGCATGGATCTTGACATATCGGATTTTTCAAGCGTCAATCCCTATACCTTTGCGGAGAATGTGTCTCCCGAACTGATATCCGCCCTGCGCGAATCGGTTCCGCGCGGATACAGCATATACTGCGGCTACAGCCGCACGTACAACTACCCGGGGTACGCTTCACACCTTCTCGGCAGAGTGGGAAAGATCCCGTCGGAAAGCGTTGAAACGTACACCGAGCTCGGCTATCCGCTCGACGCTACCGTCGGAACATCCGGCGTCGAGGCGGCGTTTGAAAACTATCTCCACGGCGTGGACGGTGAAATGACCGTAACGGAGGACATATACGGAAATACGGTCGGCACGGAGGTGACGAAGGAGCCCGTCGCAGGGCTCGATGTATACCTGACGCTCGACATTGATATGCAGATCGCGTCAGAGGACGCACTCGGCTACAACATCGATTTTGTGCACGCCGAGGCTCAGCGTGCCGGTCACGAAAAGTCCGGTGAGGACGCAAAGGCGGGGGCCCTCTCCGCCGTAGACCCAAAGACCGGCGAGGTGCTCGTCCTTGCATCGTACCCCACGTACGACCTGTCCACATTTGATGAGGACTACGCACTCCTGTCAGAGGATGAGACCGCCCCTATGCTCAACCGCGCTCTGAACGGCACATACCAGCCCGGTTCGACCTTCAAGCCGGGAGTCGCCGTAGCGGCGCTCGACTCGGGCAACGTCACACCTTATGAAATGATAAATGACAAGGGTATATACGACTACTACGCGGGCGAAGACGGCAAGGGCTATTCGCCGCGATGCTGGATATACCTCATGTACGGGCTGACACACGGCAACATAAACATCACCGAAGCAATACAGGAGTCCTGCAACTACTTCTTCTACGAGATGGGCCGCCGCATGACGATTGAAGTCATGGACTCATATATGAAGCATTTCGGGCTGGGTGAAGCAACGGGCATCGAGCTTCCCGAAAAGACGGGCATACTTGCGGGGCCCGATTACAGAAACGACAACGGTCTTGAGCCGTGGAGCCCCGGCGACACGCTTCAGGCGGCGATCGGTCAGTCCGACCACCTGTTTACGCCGCTGCAGATCAGTATGTACATTTCAACGCTCATCAATACCGGAACGCGCTACGGCGCACACATTCTTCTCAAGGTGTGCCCTTACGGAAGCGACGAGGCAGTATATACGAGTGAATCAAAGGTGCTCGACTCGATCGAACTGTCACCTGATGCGTGCAGCGTCGTGCTGAACGCAATGAAGGACGTTATTGAGAACGGCTCCGCATCCGATATTTTCGAAAATTATCCGATTACCGTCGGCGGCAAAACCGGTACCGCACAGGTGTCGAAAAACAAGAGCGACAACGCTATATTCACAGCCTTTGCCCCGTTCGACGACCCGTCCATCGTGGCAACCTGCGTAATAGAGCAAGGTAACACAGGCTCGAACGCCGGCGTGTCCGTCAAAGGGCTATTCGACCGTTATTTTTCCGTCGAAAGCAAGACCGACACAACGGACGGAAGCGGTGCGGACGGAGAGTGATACCGTGAAAGATATGCTGAATAACCCCGCACGGTGGGAGAGAATAATAGATGTGCTGCGCTGCCTGTATCCGGACGCCGAATGCTCGCTCGAATACAACGGCGACCCGTGGCGCCTTCTCGTGGCGTCGCGGCTGTCCGCGCAGTGCACGGACGCGCGTGTGAACACCGTGACTCCCGTGCTCTTTGAGCGCTTCCCCGATGCCGCTGCGATGAGTCGGGGAGAGCTGCCCGAGATCGAGGAGATCATCCGTCCGTGCGGTCTGCATCGGACCAAAGCGGCAAGCATACAGGGAATGTCACGGATGATCGCCGAGGAGTACGGCGGACATGTTCCCGACAGCATGGACGGCCTCTTGAAGCTCCCGGGAGTCGGGCGGAAGATAGCGAATCTTATTCTCGGCGATGTGTACGGGCGCGGAGGGATCGTCGCCGACACGCACTGCATACGCATATGCGGCAGGCTCGGCTGCTACCCGACATCAAAGAAGGATCCGCTCCTGACCGAAAGGGTGATGGAACGCATCATACCTGTATCCGAGCAGAGCTCATTCTGCCACAGGATCGTCCGCTTCGGACGTGAATACTGCACCGCGAGAAATCCGCGCTGCAAGGACTGCCCGCTCGCCGGGCTGTGCCCCGCACGGCAAGAGCGCGACGAAAAAACTGACGTGAGGTGATATAAACTTGAAAGACGGTATTATAA
>CAKSEM010000009.1 GCA_934446485.1 uncultured Eubacteriales bacterium
CAGTAGCCGTGCTGAGCATAATGTCCGATCAGGTACTCTCCGTTATCGGTACGACGGCTTATTCCGCGATAATAGAAATCGTCATATTCCGGTCTGCCCTTGCGGTCAACTTTAATATTTCCGTTCTCGTCCAGCACGGGCAGGGAAAAGCTGAGCATCAGTCCGAGCTGGAACAGGTACTCGTCACCGGGGAAGAACTCGTCGTCTATGCCGTCACCGTCGGTATCGCGTCCGTATTTATTATCCGGAGGCATATCGTTCTCCTGCTTAGGAGTCTCAAGCGGCTTGCACTTCAAAGCGATATTCACACCGTGCACGCTGTCCCATGACATATAGACCTCAAGCGTCTGCAGGAACTCTTTTGCCTGAGCCTCTGTTCCCCCTCCCCACGTGAGGAGAAGGTCGGTAAGCTCTCCGTTTGCCTCATCGAGATTCAGATTCAGAGGAACTCTCTCATACTCATTCTCGGCGTCGATCACGCCGTCCTTCTTTACGTACTCGGGGTACGTCTGTTTGATCGTTGCAACAGTCTTACAGCCGCCGCCGGGGTTAAGCGCCTTTGCAGACGCAGGGAAAGCAAACATTGCTGCAAGCATCGCTACGGTCAATACTACCGCCAATAGCTTTTTCATTAAGTCTATCCGCCTTTCTTCGTTTTCGCTTGTAGGGTCGCAATCGACCCCCGTACTATTATATTGTACATTCCGCGCTACAAAAAGTCAATCGATTTTCGCCAAAAGAATATTCTGACACGTTTTTTTGTTTATTGTCAACGAAATTCCCGGCACAATTTTGTACACTTTGCCAACGCAATCTCTGTCGAACAATCACAAATCAAAGCGCTGCAAATATTTTCGCGCCGCGGCGGCGAATCCAGCTGAACAGTACGATTGACAGTATTCCGGAAAGAACCGAAGCCGACACCGTGTACCAGATGGCTCCGATACGGTATCCCGCGAAAAAGTATACCGCGATGATCACTCCTGCATACGCAATGCCTCCGAAGAGCGTCAGGAACACTCCGAGCCCCTGTTTTATCGGCATGATCTCGCTCGTCCATGTGAGATTCGGTCTTAAAAGATTGATAAAAAGCCCGAACTCGGCCGAGAGCAGAACGAACAGGAGGGCAAGCACCGTTGCAAGTATTCCGGATAGCCATCCGGCTCCGGTCGCAGTTGAAGCGCACACCGTAAAAAACACTGTCGGCGGTACCGTTACTGCAAGGTGCAGCGACAGCTTTGCGCGAAGCACCTGCCACGATGTCACGGGCAGCGACTGCGCGATCCAGATGCTGCGCCCCTCAAGAGAGACCGACGGCGCGGTTATATCGTTCATAGCCGCAATGAGGGCAGCTCCAGCGCCGATTATGACGGGCAGACTCTCTGTAAATCCTATCTCCGCCGCAACAACCGATATCACCCCGCCCTTTATCAGAAGGAAAACTCCCGCCGCAACGAGGAAGATCGTCCCGAGTCCGCAGTTCAGCATATACGCGGGACTTCCCGTGAACCTTGCAAGCTCGCGATGCAAGAGCGCCGACGGAATACTGTGTTCCCGTGCGCGGCGTCCACTGTAGCGGCGGCGCGGCGCAGTAGCTCCGGCGGTCGTTGCAAGCGACAGAAAGCTGCGTCTGAGAAGGATATATGTAAGGGCAAGCAGAACCGCGCCTCCGGCACACATTATTGCGACAGATGCAAGGTCACCCTCGCCCATTCTGCCGAGAAGATAGAGCGGGTATGCCGAGCCTTTGATCCCCTCGCCGACTGCCGACACGTTCTCGATCAGACGCTGCACCGCATCCCCCGCCTTGAAGTACACAAAGTAGTATACTCCGAAAAACACAAGCGACACGATCACCGTGATTATACTGCGATTCTTCAGCAATCGGCTGATACGCGCCACAACCCAGCCAAGGAGGCAGGACAGCGCGAGCACCACTGCCGACACGAGCAGGATAAGCGCCAGAGAGCCGACTATCGCCGGAACCGTCGGCGGCACGGTTATAAAATACACAATGATCGCCGGAAGAAGTATCATGCCGGAGAACATAAGTCCCGTAAGATAGACACCGGCAAGGCGCGCAGCGATTATGGCACCGAGCGGTATCGGCATTGAGATGAGCAGGTCGTTGTCCTTTGCCTGGTAGAGCCCGGCGTAAGTGTTGAACACACTTCCGAAAACGCCTATCGCAAGGGATACGAGCCCGAATACGGTGAAGTAAAGCCACGCCATTCCGGCACTTACCGTCGGCTCGCACATATTGTAAGCAAGTGCTCCGAACATACCGCCGATAACTCCGACCAGAAAGAGTGCATAGAGCACTATCAGAACCGCGCTCGATATGCGTGAACGGGCGCGACCGCGCTTCGCGTTATAGAAAAATGTACGGTTAATTTCAAGAAGCTGCTTCTTTATCAGTGTTTTCAGCATGATTCTCCCTCCAGCTCAAGGAATACTTCCTCAAGCGAATCGTCGCCGCGAACCTCCTCCATCGTTCCGGAACGGATAAGGCGACCCGCCTTTATGATCGCGACCTTATCGCAGAGGCGCTCCGCAACCTCGAGCACATGAGTCGAGAAGAATATCGCACCGCCCCTGTCACACAGCTCGCGCATCATACCCTTGAGAATGTGCGATGCCTTCGGATCAAGTCCGACGAATGGCTCATCCATTATGATAAGCGACGGTGAGTGTATCCACGCCGCAATTATGGCAAGCTTCTGCTTCATTCCGTGTGAGTATGCCGCGATCGGCTGCGAGAGACTGTCCGTCAGCTCAAACGTGTCCGCAAGGCGGCGGATCTCCTCGGCACGCCGGTCGGCAGCTATGTCGAATATATCGGAGATAAAGTTCAGATACTTGATGCCGGTCATGAATTCGTAAAGGTCGGGATTGTCAGGTATGTAGGCAATGCGGCGCTTGCAGGAAAGCGGATCCTCGCGGATCGATACACCGCCGATGCGGATCTCTCCCTCATCGAAGTCGAGTATTCCGACGGACGCCTTCAGCGTGGTAGTCTTTCCCGCACCGTTATGACCGATAAAACCGTATATCTCTCCCGGAGCTATGTGCAGGCTGAGATTGTCGACCGCGCGTTTCTCCCCGTAGATTTTGGTAAGATTCTTAATTTCAAGCATAGTAAAATCCTTTCGTGCTGTATTTCGAAATTTATTTATTGCGCCTTGCCGCGCATATGAGCACATATACGGTGACGGTCAATAGCACCGAGCCGCCGAGTATCAGATACATCATACCGATCGGGACGCTGTGACCGAAAAAGTATAGGTTGCAGTCTATCGAATCCCTGATCCCCGTCATCACCTCAGGCGGAAATCCGGTCGTCTCCATCTCGGCAAACACCCCTCTGAGCACATGGTTGCGCAAGAGACTCGTACCGTACGTCCCCGGCAGGAACGAGATCACATGCTGAAGTCCCTCGGAAAAGCTCGAAATCGGCATGTATGCCCCGCAGACAAAGCCGTAACCCGCCGAAACTACCGTGCCGACTGCCGAGATCTGCCCCTGCGTCCGCAGCGGTATGTTTACGATACTCGAAAGCGCCGTTCCGAAAAGCACAAGCAACAATACATCGAGGATCAGCAGGAAAACATCGGACACCGACATATACCAGCCGACGGCGTGCAGATAGATAAGCGACACGGCCGTCGCGGCAAAGCACACGATGAGAGTGGAAACGAGCGTCGCTGCGTAGTAGCTGACTGCAAGCGTCCCACGGCGCACGGGAGATGTGACAAAATCGTGTCTGACACCCGTTACGCGATCCTGCACCATGAGCATATTACAGCAGAATGCGACGGTAACACAGCTCACAGCCAGAAGGGATGAGACAAGCTCACCGCCCACCACGGCATCGATCACACCGTCCGCAGTCTCAAATCCCGGCGGCATGGACGCACGAAAGCTGTTCTCATAAACATTTGCGAGAAATGTTGAATAAAGGACCAGCAGTATCATCGGGGTTATGAGCGAGGTGAAGAACATCCCGCGATCACGAAAGAACAGCTTTATGTTCCGTCGCGTAAGATTCCAAAGCCCAGTCATGTCAATCTCCTGTCTGCCGCTGCTGCGGCGATCGTATTATTTGTAATTTCCCGCGTTTCCGCAGGAAACAAAAACGGCTCCCTCCCGTTTTTAGGGGATTTTTAGCGTGAAACCGCTCTGTTTGAACATCGGCTGACGTGATTTTCACGCCGATATCCTGTATGCCGCTGCTGCGGCGATCGTACTCCTTGTAATTCCCCGCGTTTCCGCAGGAAACAAAAACGGGCTCCCTCCCGTTTTTAGGGGATTTTTAGCGTGAAACCGCTCTGTTCGGATATCGGCTGACGTGATTTTCACGCCGGGGTCATCCAACAAGCGACCTTCCTGTCACGGCAAGAAATACATCATCCATTCCGCCCTTGGATATTTCGTAATCACAAAACAGCTGAGGATGTTCAATAATCATTTTTGTTGCAGCAGATGTATCCGGTACGGATACGCGCACAGCGCCCGGGATCTCCTCGCAATTGACGCCGAGCAGTCGGCGGCACTCCTCGATATCCGCACCGTACAGCGTTATGAAGTCTCCCGTATAGGACTTTTTAAGCTCGTGCGGTGTGCCTTCCGCAGCGATCCTGCCCTGTTCAAGGATCACAACGTAATCCGCCTCTGCCGCCTCCTCCATGTAGTGAGTCGTCAGAAATACCGTCATTCCCTCGCTCTTCCTGAGCGAACGCACAACATCCCAAAGGTGGCGGCGCGTCTGCGGATCAAGACCGGTCGTCGGCTCGTCGAGAATCAGTATCTCGGGGCGGTGTATGAGAGCGCGTGCAACATCGATACGCCTGCGCTGTCCCCCGGATAGCTTGCCGACGGGGCGATCTATGTAATCCTCAAATCCGAACAGCCCGCACAGCTCATCAAGTCGGTGCGCGAACTCCTTTCCGCGTATCCCGTACAGCGCGGCGCGGCACCGCAGATTGTCTCTTGCGCTGAGCGCACCGTCGAGCACGGAATTCTGAAAAACGACACCGAGACGCCGTTTGATATCATCCGCATCGGAATCAACGTCTCTGCCGCACACCTCGACCGTTCCCGCATCTCGTGTCTCAAGTCCGCACATTATGGAGATCGTCGTCGATTTTCCTGCGCCGTTTACGCCGAGAAAAGCAAACAACTCTCCGCGCCGCACATGGAACGACAGCGAGCGAACCGCTGCCACCTCTCCGAAAGATTTTTGAAGCCCCCGTATTTCAATAATATGTTCCATATATACTCTCCGAGTCCCGCCCGATACAAGGGCAGAGTTTTTCTTCCGCCGCACCGCGCGGCATACAATCTTTCAATCTAAAACTGGTGTTCCAAATCATCCGCATTTTATTATATAGCCGCGGAAATAATTTGTCAAGAGCAAGAAATGCCCCACTTGACAAAGTGTCGCATTTCATGGGAATTTACCCACACAAATGTCGTTCCATGATACACGCCGATTCGTCGCACAGGTTAAACTCTCCGCCGCGCACGACCTATAAAATCAAACGGACTTCATCTTCTCGACAGCAAGATGCAAATCCAAGTCATAACCTCCGTCTAAGCCGGAGGCTTGATTAAACCCCGGGAGGGCTTTTTGCCGGCTTGCATCTAAAGATGTGCTGAATGATTTTTCTCTTGCATCAAATGTCCAGCCGCACGAATGCGGACATCTACCGTTTGATCGCGTGCATATGAATTTGCCGGATTGTTATTCCCGACTCGCTTCGCTCGATGCTTTTAAGCTAAGGCATTTTACGGGATACCTCCACCGACATAGTCGGCGGTTTCCGTATTCAAAAGAAACAGAAGAGAGCGGCAGAGCCGTTCTCTTCTGTTTCAGTCAATATTTCTGTTTTTCTGTATATCGGAAAACGGATTACCGGTTTTCCTTCATCTCATTGAAGCATTCGCTGCAATATACAGGTCTGTCGTTAGTGGGCTGGAATGGAACCTTAGCCTCCTTGCCGCATCTGGCGCAAACGGTCGTAAACATCTCACGCGGCTCGCGGCTGGCGCTCTTGCGCTTATCACGGCATGCCTTGCATCTCTGCGGCTCGTTGTCGAAGCCTTTCTCTGCAAAGAACTCCTGCTCGCCTGCGGTGAATACGAATTCACATCCGCAATCCTTGCACGTAAGTGTCTTGTCCTGGAACATCTTAATACCTCTCTTGAAAGGAAAAAATTTTTCTGCCCTCGACGGACTCCAACCGTCACCTTTGAAAACAACGCTCTGGGTTAAGCTATTCGGGCGTGCCGGAACGGATAAACCTCTGTTCCATAACTGTCCGGGGCCGCTACGGCTCCGAAATATACATAACGGCAACTCTGCCGCAGCATATACATATAATCAACGCGCCGCACATTGCAGCGGCCGACACAAGATCATCTGTCTGACAAGTTTTGCAGCAAACCCCTCAACTTCACCCTGATGCGGTAAAGCGCATTGCTCACCGATTTCGGATCGACACCGAGCTCCGATGCGATCTCGCGGGTCGGTTTTCCCGCCATATATCCGTCAAATACCCGCTTCTCATACGGAGACAGAAGATCCCCGTTCTTTGAGAAAAGCGCGGCAAGATTCTCCATTGTATCTTCGTCCGGAGCGGACGCACGATCCGGAACGGATGCTATATCAAGTCCGGTGCGGTCCGCACGTCGCCTACGGCTCGAAGCGCGGCGCAATTCCGATATCATAGCATTGCGCATACAGACCTTGGCATAAAGCCCGAATGTGACATTTCTGCCCGCACCGTCGGCGTCATAACTCACCGCCGCTCTGTAAAAGGCAAGGCGCGCCTCCTGGCGTAAGTCGTCATATGTCAGCTCTCCATCCGCAAACCCACTCTCCTCGGCACTGCGCGCCGCACGGCGGGCGGTGGATTCAATGAGCGTGCGGTACTCAGACACAAGAGTATCAAATGCGCCGTCGCTGCCGCTGCGCAAGCGGCTGAGCAAATCAAGTATTTCTGTATTTGTCATCAGCTCTCCGATGTTCCGCGACGCGCCGTCGGGTCTCAGCCGATCAGAACTTCACAGTCGCAGAAAACGCAAGGCTTATATGACCGCGTGAGCTATCGCAAGCGCTGCGGCAGCATCCGAAAGGATTGCCTCCGCTGCGGTGCGCACGTCTCAACGCCGTCGGATGCGTATTCAGCATTCATACTGTGGCAAATCGCCCCTTGTAATGCCTATTATACCATCAATAAAACCTTGCGTCAATAGTATTTTAAAAAATCACGTGGTTTTTTTAACTTATTATTTTTTGTCCCTCCGAAATGTTGTGCTATATACGACAATTTTCGTTATTCGTCGAATAAATAATTGACATTTCCGGTCAAAAGTGATATAATACCGCGCAAAATTACGTCGGGACGCTCGTCAAAATTCATCCTCATCCGATTCAGCTGATATACCGTGTCAGTCCTGAGCGACAGCTCAAGAGCCGTTCCCTCGCGATCCTTGATCGAGCAGCGGAATACGAAGCAGTCGCCCTCGCGCTCAAAGGTCTGATCGCACACGGCACCGCGCCGCTCCAACGACAGGTGGCGAATGGCGCTCTCGTAGCTCTTCTCGCGCACGGCAGCCATAAGAATGTTCTCCGCCAGACTGCGCGCAATCAGGCGTCCGGTCTTTGTTACGACGTACGTCACATTGGAATCCGACAGATCCTCACCCGTCGGCCGCGGATACCGCTCCGTACCGCCGAGCGTTACATTTTCACCCGGCTCCGGCAGCTGACCGTCATGCTCCGGCACACCGCCGGCTCCCGCTTTTGCGATATGCCCTGCCGCAACAAGCTCACAAAAATATTCAAAATAAGCGAAATAATCTATTATTCCGTCCCTGACAACGATCGTCCCGAGATCCGAATAGCTGAGCGGATATCCGACGCGGTCAAGCAGAAACAGTATAAATATCTTGATCTCCTCGGGATCCTTCAGTGTCATCTTCATTGGAGCTCTCCTTTTATGCTTCTAAGTATTCGCAGCAATCCGACAGCTGCAGCGGGCAGAGAGAAGTCAAGGCTTCCGCCGTGCAGACAGAAGCCTTGAGGACAGTCAGCTTTGACTCGGCTCATTCCGCCGCAGTCTCAGTCTCCTTATAATCCATGTAGTTCTTCATCTTCGTTCTCTTAAAGTCTGTGATGCCGTAATAGTTGGTCTTGATCCCCGACAGGACGCCGGACTTCAGATATGCAGACTTGAGGAACACAAGCGGGCACACAGGCATATCCTGCATGAGAAGAGCCTCGGCATCATGCAGGAGCGATGCTCTCTCCTTCTCATCAGCCGATGCAAACGCCTTCTCGATAAGAGCGGTGTATTCATCGCTCTCGTATCCGGTCACATGACCCTTATAGTCGTAAGGCTCTGCATCGAGATTCGTGCCGTTTCCGGAGAAATCGCCCGCAAACTGCGAGAGCGGTCCGAACGGATCGGGCGACGCCATCGCCATATCCACGGCGATAACATCGAAGTCTCCCTCGTCGTACTTCTTCTGGTACTCATCGACAACATAGGTGATGACGCCCTCAGTCTCCGTGACCGACGTGTGGTCCGTACCCGTCTTCTCAATGCGCACATTGAATCCGAGGCTGTCCCACACGGACTTAACGTACTCGGCAACGGCAACATCCGCCTCATTGTCACGCACCGTGATCGCGAACGAACCGCTGCGCACACCTGCCGATGAGAGAAGGCTCTTCGCCTCTTCGACATTCGCGCTTGAGGAGATCAGATCCTCTCCCTCTTTTCTGAAGGAGGTCTTGCGGGTCGTGTTGAATGCTCCGTTCGGAATATATCCGACAGCGGGATCGGCAAAGGTCAGAATCTCCGCGATCTTCTCGCGATCGAGCGCAAGCGACAGCGCGCGGCGCACCTCAGCCTTCCGGAAGAGCTTGTTCTGCGTATTGAAGAAGTAGGTGTGAGTCACCATCATATCGGAGACCTCAGCCTGCTTTTCGTAATTGGCGCGCTCGGAGAGCGGCAGCTCACCTATGTAGAAAATCTCGTCGTTGTTGTATGCGTCGAGCTGAGCCTGCAGATCTCCGCGGTCATAGCTTGTGATCAGTCTGTAGGGAATTACATACTTATCAAGCGTCTCGCCCTTTTCGGTGTCGCGGTAGTAGTATCCGCTGCGCTCAAGGCGGAGTGTCTTCCCCTCGGTCGCATCCTTCACGGAAAACGGTCCGTTCGTCAGGATCGATGCGGCTCTCTTTGCCCAGTTTTCGCCGTAACGCGCAACGATATCCTCACGGATCGGCACGAGCGGAAGCGCGGAAAGATTGGTAAAGAATCTGTCGAGATCGACGTTCTCATTTTCGAACGTAATCTTCAAGGTGTACGTATCGACCGCAGAAACGCCGAGATCATCGATCGACACATTGCCGAGGTTGACCTGGCGGGCGTTCTTGATGTCGTAGAGGAGAGACGCAGCCTCGCCTCTGTTGTTAGCATCAAGAAGCCGCTTCCACGAATACACAAAATCCTTTGCCTGAACCGTCGTGCCGTCGGTCCACTTGGAATCGCGCAGCTCGATCGTGATCGAATATCCGTCGCGATCGTTCTTAGATTCGCTGTAGCTGTTCATCATGGCATTCTGCCACTTGCCGTTTGAATCGAGCGTCGTCAGACCTTCGTAGATGAGGCTCATTATCTTCAGAGCGGCATCGTCGTTTATTGTGACCTGCGGGTCAAAGTTGTAGACCTCGGTCGTCATATACATATTAATAACGGCACCGCGGTCGATATTCCCCTCCGAATCCTTCTTCAGAGTGGTGCATCCTGCAAGGGTCGCCGACAGAAGTACGAGCGCCATTACCAATGCGAGGGCTTTTTTCATTTTGGGGTAACCTCCTTAGGTTCTCACGGTAAAACACGTGCGCCTGCGCGCCGCGTGCGTTTACAGGTCATATGAATTCACTATATTATATCACTTTTTTCTCCGAGAATCAACACTACTTTTCGGCAGTCGGGATTTTCATAAACTTGCACAATTTCCGTGCGATTTTTTGTGCAAAATTCCCTGCTGCCGCCGACGGGAAATATGAGGAAATACAAGGAATGCGATACTGAATTACAATTATGCTCGTCTATTGACAATAATCTCTGTATCATGTATAATGTATATACAGAACAAATTGAGTAATGCTTTATCGGCAATTTTTATATTTAATCTACGTTCGGGAGTGATGCCTGTGAGGTCTCTGTGAAATAATCAAGATCTATGGTTTCCGTCGAGTTCAACATTTTCAAAACGATTCCGAAACAGGAAGGATAAAATATGGGTAAGATAAAATCGTCATATACGGCTCTTGCAATCATGGCGCTGCTCTGCACGGCGGGTTATCCGATCGTAAGATTTCTTCTGCCGAATCTCGGAGATCTCAGGATCATACTTCCGACCGTGGCTACGGCTGCTGCATCATACCTTCTGGGCCGCAGCATCATAGCCGGACGACCCAAAGCGCTCGCGCTTCTCATCCCCTTGATACTTCTGCAGATTCTGTTTCTCGCAGATACATTTATTCCGCTTTTCAAAATATATGATATTTTCGGAGGGAGAATATGATGGACTCTACGAACACGAAACATCCCGGCAAAGCGCAGATCATCTTCAATCTGGTGCTTGCCGTGCTTTCGGTACTGTGCAGTGCAGCATATCCGATCATCCGTCAGCTCCGACCGGATATGTATGTTCTGATGTTTGCCATGCCGATCGCAGCAATCGCACTTCTATCCTTCTTATCGGGGTGCATATCATCACGTTTCCGCGTTTACATATACGCCGTATGCGCAGTTCTGACCGCAGCCCAAATATACTTTCTCATTGATATGTACTCTCCGATGCTGATTAGTTACGGCCGTTAGTATTAAAAAGGCGTATCTATCGCGAACGGCTGACTCGTAGCAAAAGGCGTTTGCGCGCAAATACAAGCTCAACAGACAGCCGTTATATTATCCGATAGACACATGAGAATTTCAGACTGTTAATTCCGTTGCTTACGCGGCGGAACGGAGGTTTTAAATGAAAGATCAAGCAACCGAAAGGAATAAAACATCGGATGCAATGACGATTGCCGACAGAACAGCGGCGATCATCGCCGCACTCTGCGGCATTGCATATCCGATCGTAACCGTATTTCTTTTTAATGTTCCGTATCTGCAGCGTCTGCTGCCGATCGTGTCGCTCGTTCTGTCCCTGTATCTTATCTCCCGCGGCATCGTTCGCCGAAGCCCCGCCGTTATCATTATTTTCGTTCTCCTCGCGGCACTCCAGGTGTGTTTCATGCAGGTAAACGCAAGCTTTCACCCCGAAACATCCGATGCAGCCGTCGCCGATAAATATTCCGTCGGACCGATTCACGTAATTGAGATAAACGCGGACGGTGAGCATCTCAAGCTCATATGCGACAGGAAAACGTACGATTCGGCAGAAGGGACCGAACCGTATCAATGGAACTACTGCCGCAACCGATTTGTCACAGAAGAGTATGCCATGCTGATCGAATCCCGACCGAGCGGCAGCTGATACCACTCCGCACGATATCAAAACACATTCCGGAGGGGGGCAGGCACACGCCTGCCCCCTTTTTTTGCACCGAAATGCAGTCTACACCTTGAAAAAAGCATCAGACCTCAGTTATAATAATATTATGTATACGGTGCCGTTTGCGGCAAACACATGAAAGGTACGGTCTTAGCAATGAAATATGCTGCCATCACAAAGAAGCTGTCGAGCCTCATAACAGCGCTCGCCATTATGCTGTCGGTCGTCCCGGCGGTCAGCGCCCGTAATACATCGGACAGTGAACCGCTCGGGCGGACATCGCTCGCCTCTCTCTCTCGAGGCGAAGTCCTGTGCGAGCTTTACGACAGATTTGACGAAGCAATGAGCTCTCGTGCAAGCAGCTTCCAAACGGATCCGTCGCTCAATATAACGGAGGATGAGCTGAATTCGGCATACATCACATACATAAACGACCGACCCGAGCACTTCTGGCGCTCAAACTATTACAGCTACTACCGAAACGACAGCGGCAGTGTCAAGTCGGTCGTTCTGCACTACACCTCATCCGAAGAGGACACACGTGAGATGCAGGAGAGCTTCGAGACCGAATCGGCATGGCTTCTGCGCGGCATAACGGAGGATATGTCCGAATATGATCGCACGCTCCTTCTGCATGACCGTCTTGCCGAACACATAACGTACGACCTCAACGCACCGCACGCGCACGACGCCTACGGCGCGATCGTAAACGGCGCGGCGGTCTGCGAAGGGTACGCAAGAGCATACCAGTACCTGCTTCGCCGTGTCGGGATCGAATCCACCGTCGTCACGGGCAAGAGCTCCGTCCCCGGCAGCAGTAAGACGGTATCTCACGCATGGAATCTGGTGCGAATAGACGGCAGGTACTACTATACAGACGTCACATGGGACGATCAGGACAGCGAGCTCTACTACGCATACTTCAACGTGACACGCGATATGATCGGAGAAGACCATATATTCGACGAGCTCCCCTACAGCCTGCCGGACGCCGACTCGTACGAAGCAAACTACTATTCAAGGAATCCCGGACTCATGTCCGCCGCCGGGAACATGGACACGGTACTGTCACTCATGAAGCAGAACGGAACGGCACGTGTCTTTGTAACGGGAAGCGATCACGCGAACATATGGAAATGGTTCTCCGAAAACTGCACAGATATAGCCAACGGGCTCGACATCACGGGTGCCTTCTCATACGGATACGCGAACCTCGGTCGCGAATACCATCTGCGCCTTGCCGGAACGGCAGAACACAGGATCACCGTCTCAGACGGCACAGCGTCCGCCGACTCGGAGCGCATGGGCGCACGCATCACCGTAACCGCAGCCAAGCCGAAGGACGGATACAGATTTGACCGATGGATCGTGACCGGCGGCGACATAACTCTTGCCGATCCCTACATTCCGAGAACATCGTTCACACTGAAAAACTCAGACGTATCACTGCGCGCAGAGTACACTCGCATCCCGACGCCGCCCGCGATCACGGAACAGCCGCAGGATGCCGGCACGATCTGCGGCGGCAGTGCGAAATTCTCCGTTAAGGCATCAGGAGACGATCTCGCCTACCGTTGGTATGCCGTCGGCGGCAGCTTCGGCGGCACGCCGAGCCTCGTATACGACGGCGGTGCAACGTACACCTACTCCGATGCTGTCCGCACAGACGACGGCGCACGTATATACTGTGTTGTGTCAAATGAGTACGGACAGGCCGTGAGCGGTGAAGCTGTGCTGTCGGTAAATCACGGCTTCGGCGATCTTATACCGTACGGCGACGGGCACGCAAGACTCTGCGTCTGCGGAGAAACCGCAGACAACGGCGCTCACCTCGACAGGGACGGCGACAGCCTGTGCGATATTTGCGGCGGCACGGTGATCGGAGAACATTTCACAGTCGACTTCAAACCGGGCGAAGGCACCGGTTCAATGAACAGCATCAAGGCAGGCGCGAGCGCCGCTGTGCTTCTGCCCCGGTGCACCTTTACCCCACCCGTCGGCAAGCGCTTTGCAGCGTGGAGCGACGGAGCGGCGCGTCTGTTGCCGGGCGACACGGTGACCGTCACGGATAACCTCACCCTCACCGCTCTGTGGGAGGTCGCTGCCACCGGCATACGCATTGACCGAACTGAGCTCACATTCACTGAATCGGGCGTCTCGGAGCAACTCATCGCGGAGGTGCTCCCGAGTGATGCCGCCGTGCGCAAAGTCACATGGCGCTCAGACGATACCTCCGTTGCAACGGTATCCGAAAACGGCACGGTTACGGCAGTCGGCAACGGCGAAACACGGATAATTGCGACCTCGGCCGACGGAGGGTTTGAGGCAGTCTGCCGCGTATCCGTCTCAATCGACGAAGACGATCCCACAGACATAACGAAAATATTCCGCGACGTGAAACGCGACTGGGCATACGACGGCATAGAATACTGTGTCAGAAACGGGCTGATGAACGGCACGTCCCCCGACATCTTCGACCCCGACGGAATAACCACGCGGGCGCAGGTGGTAACGATACTCTGGCGTCTCTCCGGCTCTCCCGCGCCGAGCGGAGCATCCCCCTTTACGGATCTCACGCAGGCCTGGTACCGCGATGCCGTGGCATGGGCATCCGAAAGCGGAGTCGTACTTGGCACCTCCGCCGACACCTTCGAACCGTCGGCGCAGATCACGCGAGAACAGATGGCAACGATACTGCGCAGATACACGGAAAGCATATTGGGCGGCGACGTATCCGCAAGCGCCGATATCACGGGGTACCCGGACTACGAGAGCGTTTCGTCATACGCGCGGAAGGCAATGTCATGGGCGAACGCCTCCAACCTGATCCGCGGCACAACAAAGGGAGGCAGTCTCATACTTGACCCGCGCGGCGGTGCGACACGCGCACAGAGCGCAACGCTGCTCGCACGCTTCTGCCGCGCCTTTACCGAGAGCCATCGCAGCGGCGCACCGCGTGACGGTATGCCTGAGCTTTTCCGATAAGCCCCGCATAAAGGACAGTTATGAATAAAGTAAAAAAAGTCCTCCTTGCCGTTTTCATGTGCATCTGCGGCGCAGTGTTCCTTTATTCCGGATACCGCGTCGCGGATGCTCTGATCGCATATAAGAAGGCTGATGATTTCTACTCCGATCTCAGCGAACGCTACATCTCGCGAAGATCACCCGAATCGACAGGCGTCCCGACATCCGAATCCTTCACAGATGAATCGGACGGATCGGAAGACAGTGTCGGGATCGATTTCGCTCGTCTCGTGTCGGACTACCCCGACATCGTCGGATGGCTGCGCTGCGACGGGACCGTTATGGATTACCCCGTGGTGAAATATTCCGACAACGACTACTACCTGCGCCGCGATCTGAACGGGCAGTACCTCGTTACCGGAACGATCTTCGCCGATTTCCGCTGCACGCGTGCGGGCGAGGATATCTGTTACATGATATTCGGGCACAACATGAACAACGGCACGATATTCGGTATGCTGAAGAACTTCTGCGACCCCGGCTATCTCGCGAAGCATCCGACGTACACCTATCTCACGCCGAACGGTGATATTAAAGTTGAAGTGCTTGCAGCCGCCGAAACGACGACCGATGATCCGATCTACAACATCGGCAGCGGGGACGGCGAGGCTGCGGAACGCATACGGGTGCTGTGCGCCTCTGCGGGGTATGAGATGACAGTGAGTGATGATGACCGTTTCGTCGTACTCTCAACCTGCGTAGATGACAACAGCAACCGTCGCCTACTGCTCATAGGTCGCGTCACGAAAGCGGGTGATACTGTTGAATGAACTCTCGCCGGGCAATGCACTGAGCATACGTCCCATAGCACACATTCGCACCGATTTCCCGGAAAAATTCGGCGTACCGCGTCAGAGCGGACGTGTTCCCGAGCTTATCGGACGCATCGTATTTGAGCACCCGTGGCGCGACGCGGCTGCGCTGCGCGGACTCGATGGTTTTTCACACATATGGCTGATATTCGGCTTTTCGGAGGTCCCGGAGGAGCAGACACAGTCGCTCACAGTGCGCCCGCCGCGTCTTGGCGGAAACCGCCGTGTCGGCGTCTTCGCGAGCCGTTCGCCGTTCAGACCGAATCGGCTGGGGCTGAGCTCCGTTCGTCTGTGCGGAATATCGAACGGAAACGGCGGGCCGTACCTCACCGTAGCGGGAGCCGACCTTGTAGACGGCACCCCGATCTACGACATCAAGCCGTACCTTCCGTTCACCGACTCACATCCGAATGCCGTCGGAGGCTACGCCGCAGCCGAAGAAGCTCACAGACTCCGCGTCAGTGTGCCCGATGCTCTTACGGACCGACTTCCGAAGGACAAACGGGAAGCGATCATCGCTTGCATCGCGGAAGATCCGCGCCCGTCATATCAGACGGATCATGAGCGCATCTACAGCATGGCATTTGCAGACGTTACCGTGCATTTTACGGTATGCGGCGACTGCGCGACAATCACGGATATAGCCCCGTCCTCCGACTGATCCGAATGCTTCCGATGGTGACGGCGGTGCTCAGGCTCAATGCCGGCAGAACACAGCGTCGCCTCCCGCACCCCGCCGCAATGCCGCACGGCAGCAAGCGTGCATTTCCGTTCTGACGGTTGCGTCGCGCTTTCAAGTCTTTTCGCCAGCAGCTCACTCTTCTCGCGGGGACATAGCTTTTCACATGAGCCTCCGCCGACATGTCGGCAAACTTCAGAAACCACAAAAAATCGATCAGGGTGAGTGCCTTATGCACTCACCCTGATTGCTTTTACATTTCCATATATCTGTGGAGGATCGTCACGACCTCCGCTCTAGTCGCGTATCCGCGGGGGTTAAATGTTGTCTCGCTCATGCCCTTCATGAGCCCGATCCGAACCGCAAACGAGATCGCATCGCGCGCCCAATCGCTGATCTCGCCGGCATCACGGAAGGCGTCCAAACGCGCTCTCACGGATGTGTCCATTCCCTTGTATTCCGCATAACGGTACATGACAGCGGCTATCTGCTCGCGCGTCACATCTTCGTCGGGAGCGAATCGGTCGCTCGATACGCCGAGCACGATCCCTGCGCCGTTCGCCCACTCTACAGCTGCGCGGTACCAATCCTGCGTAAGGTCGGTAAATGCAGACTCACCGTCTGCCTCGGGAGCTCCCTCAAGTCGCCAGAGCACCGTCACAAGCATCGCGCGGCTCATCCTCGTGTTCGGTTCAAATGCCGTCGGGGACATCCCGTTTATGAGACCGTGCGCGTATGCGTACACTACGTGCTCGCAGTACCACACATTATCGGAGACATCCGCAAATGAGTCGCTTCTGTATATCGCGCGCACGCTCACATCTGTGCTCATATATCCGAATGACAGGTGCGCTTTTCCGCAAAGCACACCGTCATCAAGAGATACGCCGTCATCCGGTACGATTGACACCTCGACCTTGCGAATTCCGTTATACTTCAAGAGCGCTTCACACCACGCGGTCACCGCTCCGTCCAAGTCCGCCGCGTTCCTGATCGACGGTGTGGCCCACTGCGCATCCTCCGCCGCCGTATCAACGGGACTTGTGCGATAGCTGTTGATCATATTGACCGCATAGTACCGACCGTCGCCGCCTCTGTTCATCGTCGAGACAGCCTTGGCGGCAGATTCGCGCGCTATCTCACCGTACTCTGCAGGCAGCTCACCGATCACCGGTGACGGACGCATATCCGGAAGTCGATACTCATCCGTACGCATCCCGTCCGGCACCAGCACCTCGGCAGCCGTCAGAGCCGCTATATATCGGCCGACCTCAAATGACAGATGTATCCCGTCGCGCTGAAGTCCGATCTGCGGATCGAGCCCTTGCGGATCACTGAAATCAAGCTCGGCAAGGTACGTCCCTCGTGCGCGCTGAACGGCGGCACCTATCGGCAGAACACCGGACAAGCCGACACCGCTCTCCGTTCCGCAGTACCCCTCGGCAGCCTTAGTGACCGACACAACATCGGAATACCCGTTGAGTCCGGCATCTATATGGCAGGTGCTTACCGCATTCCACATATGAGCATAGTAGATCTTCGCCCCCGGCGCATACCTTGATACGTGGTCTATCATGTATCCGACCGATTCGGACAGC
>CAKSEM010000010.1 GCA_934446485.1 uncultured Eubacteriales bacterium
GTTGCGTATTTTCTTCAGAGCGCGCAGTTTGCTTTCGTTCGCGGTCTGTCTGGTGATACCCAACCGAGAGGCTGCCTCGGTGCTCGTCAGACCCTCGATTACCGTGAGCTTTATGCAGGCATACTCCTTTTCCGACAGAAGTTCCTCTATGGCTTCGTTCATGAGTATATCGTTTACTGTGTTCTCAAACGTGCAGTCAGGTTGAAGCCATGTGTCGAGTGCCTCATCGTCGTAGGAATCGGTAATGCCGTTATGCGCGGATCTGCTCGACAGGTAGATGTATCGGTGGTACAGGGAGGTGCTGATATACTTAATGATCGCATAGTCATTAGCACAGTTCATTCTGTCAAGATCCATATTGCGCAGCAGCAGAATGAGATGCAGTATCAGATCAGAACGGAAATCCTCGTCGTACCTCATCAATTTTGTATACTTGTTTATCAGAGGCTCGAACATGTTGATAATATAGAGTGTCGCTTCTTCATCGCAGTTTTTGGTGAGAACTACTTTTGTTTTCAGGTCTTTCATCATTATCACTCCTTCTGTCTATTAAGGAGCAATTTTCCGCGCTTTTGTAAGCCCCTGAGGCAAAATAAATTACAGAATTGCTAAATATTGCCTTTGCAGTTTTATTATATCACATTTTTGTATGGGAAACGCATCGTAAAATGACAAATTATGGTCATTTACGTTATGGTTTGTGCTTGTTTTTCAAATTAATTCAAAGGCCATCATATTTTGATGATTAACAGAGTATATATAAACTTATTATTTTACGGTGCGGTACGGTGACGAATCAGCACGGATTCTCTTAAAAAATACGCGCTGCCCCTTGACTCTCGGGAAATTTTAATGTATAATTGACGCAGAATATCATTTATGTGAGCTGTGACGGAGACGCACGGCGGCGATATGCGGTGCCTAAGAGAGCCGGGGTGGGTGCGAGCCCGGTGCGCTGTACGCTGCCTGCCATCACTCCCGAGCTTCCATAGGCGAATCTCTGCACAGTGTAAGGTAAGCCGTGGACGGATCCCGCCCGTTACAGCGGGGGCATATAGCGCGCTTGCTTTGCGCGTATCGGTATGCGGGTGGTACAGCGAATACTCTTCGTCCCGGATAGGGCGGGGAGTTTTTTGTTTTCAGGTCAAAATTTTTTCTATATAAAGGAACGGGGAAATTATGTACAGAAAGGTTTCAAATGATCTCGACTTTGTCGGGAGAGAACATGAGGTTCTGAAGTTTTGGAACGAGGAGAAGATCTTCGAACGCAGCATGGAGCTGCGTCAGGGCGGGGATGAGTATACATTCTACGACGGTCCGCCGACTGCGAACGGAAAGCCGCACATCGGACACGTTCTCACGCGAGTTATCAAGGATATGATCCCGCGTTACCATACAATGAAGGGTGAGTGCGTTCCGCGCAAGGCAGGCTGGGATACGCACGGACTTCCGGTTGAAATCGAGGTTGAGAAGCTGCTCGGTCTCGATGGAAAGGAACAGATTGAGGAGTACGGGCTCGCTCCGTTCATAAATAAGTGTAAGGAATCCGTATGGAAGTATAAATCCATGTGGGAGGACTTTTCCGAGACGGTCGGTTTTTGGGCTGACATGGAGCACCCGTATGTCACGTATGATAACAACTTCATTGAGAGCGAATGGTGGGCACTGAAGCAGATATACGATCGCGGACTGCTCTATAAGGGATTTAAGATCGTACCGTACTGCCCGCGCTGCGGAACGCCGCTCTCGGCGCAGGAGGTTGCACAGGGATATAAGGATGTCAAGGAACGTTCTGCTATCGCAAAATTCCGCGTGCGCGGCGATGACACGTATATTCTCGCATGGACCACAACGCCGTGGACGCTTCCGTCGAATGTGGCGCTCTGCGTCAATCCGAATGAGACGTACGTCAAGGTTCGGTGCGGTGACGAAAAGTACATTCTTGCAGAGGCTCTTGCGGAGAAGAATCTCGGAGAGGATTATACGGTCCTTGAAAAGTATAAGGGGCGCGACCTTGAGTATCTCGAGTACGAGCCGCTCTTCAGATTTGTGGAACCTAAGGAAAAGTGTTGGTACGTTACGTGCGATACGTACGTAACGCTGACAGACGGTACCGGCGTCGTACACACGGCACCCGCTTTCGGTGCCGACGACTCCAATGTCGGGCGTGCTTACGGGCTGCCGTTCGTTCAGCTCGTCGACTCTAAGGGAGAAATGACGTCCGAGACGCCGTGGGCAGGGAAGTTCTGTAAGGATGCCGATGCGGATGTGCTCCGCGACCTTAAAGAACGCGGACTCCTCTTTGCAGCTCCTCCGTTCGAGCACTCTTATCCGCACTGCTGGCGCTGTGACACACCGCTCATCTATTACGCACGTGATTCGTGGTATATCAAGATGACCGATGTCCGCGATGACCTTATCCGTAACAACAATACCGTCAACTGGATCCCCGAGTCCATAGGAAAGGGAAGATTCGGCGACTGGCTTGAGAATGTTCAGGACTGGAGCATTTCTCGTAACCGCTATTGGGGCACTCCGCTCAATATATGGGAGTGCGGCTGCGGTCACAGACACTGCGTCGGAAGTATTGCCGAGTTGAAGTCGATGAGCAGCAACTGCCCTGATAATATTGAGCTGCACCGTCCGTACATCGACGACGTTACCATCACGTGTCCGGAGTGCGGCGGCGAAATGCACCGCGTGCCCGAGGTCATAGACTGTTGGTTCGATTCGGGATCAATGCCGTTTGCACAGCATCATTACCCGTTTGAGAACGAGGATGTGTTCAAGGCTCAGTTCCCGGCTGATTTCATTTCCGAGGCTGTGGACCAAACGCGGGGGTGGTTCTATTCTCTCATGGCAATATCGACGCTTCTCTTCAACTGCGCACCCTATAAGAACGTCATAGTTCTGGGGCACGTGCAGGATGAGAAGGGGCAGAAGATGTCAAAGTCGAAGGGGAACGCCGTCGATCCGTTCGATGCTCTGAATACGTACGGTGCCGATGCGATCCGTTGGTACTTCTACACGAATTCCGCGCCGTGGCTGCCGTCGAAGTTCAGCGGCAAGGCTGTGGTTGAGGGACAGCGCAAGTTTATGGGTACGCTCTGGAATACGTATGCCTTCTGGGTACTGTATGCCGACATCGATTCGTTTGACCCGACGAAGTATGACATAGATTCACTCCCCCTTACGGTGATGGATAAGTATATCATCTCCCGCCTGAACACGACGGTGAAGGAGACGGATGCTTGCCTCGCATCATACAAGATACCGGAGGCTGCTAAGTGCCTCTTTGAGTTCGTTGATGAGCTTTCAAACTGGTACGTTCGCCGTTGCCGTGAGAGATTCTGGGTACAGGGAATGCCGGAAGATAAGATCGAGGCGTATATGACGCTTTACACCTGCCTTGTGACTATATCAAAGGCTGCTGCTCCCATGATACCGTTTATGACCGAGGAGATATATCAGAACCTCGTGCGCACTGTCGATAAGTCTGCACCCGAGTCGATCCACCTTTGCGACTATCCGGTGTGCGACGAAGCAAAGGTCGATCCTGAGCTTGAGCGTAATATGAAGTTTGTGCTCGATGTAGTCGTGCTTGGTCGAAGTGCCCGCAACGGTGCTGCCGTGAAGAACCGCCAGCCGCTCGCTGCAATGTACGTCCGCTCTGAATATGTGCCCGGAGACTACTTTACCGACATTATTCGCGATGAGCTTAACCTGAAGAGTGTATCGTTCGTCGCGGATGCTTCGGAGTTCTCGACGTACACATTCAAGCCTCAGCTCAAGACGGTCGGTCCTAAGTACGGTCGGCTTCTCGGCGGCATACGCGAGGCTCTCTCTCCTGAACATCTTGATGGAAACGCGGCGAAACGCGAACTTGACCGCGACGGAGTTCTGAAACTGACCGTCGGCGGCGAGACTGTAGAGCTGACTGCGGATGATCTTTTGATAGATATGGCTCAGAAGCCCGGTTACTACTGTGTCTCGGACGGTGAGCTTTCGGTGGCACTTGATATAACGCTGACGCCGGAGCTCGTAGATGAGGGATTTGTCCGTGAGATCATCTCAAAGATACAGACGATGCGAAAGGAGTCCGACTTTGTTGTGACCGATCGTATCTGTATATTTGCAGATCCGAGCGAGACGCTTCGCAGGATCATTGAAACGTATCCCGATCGCATCCTTCCGGCAGTGCTCGGCGACGGCTTTGAGATAACCGACAAGATGCCTGACGGCGCCCGTGAATGGGATATCAACGGTGAACGCCTCGTGATGGCGCTTGAAAGAGTGTAATATAAAGAGACCTCCGGCTGCTGCCGGAGGTCTCTTGCGTGTGTCAACGAATGGGGGAATATCTGGTAAAACGTATTTTGCGGCACAGATATCGAAAATTGAGCGGAAACGGTCGGATATAATCGAAACGGCAGCACCGTGCGGTACGGTGCTGCCGTTTCGATTGGTAGGTCGTTAGATTTCAGTGCCTCACGCTGTGCTCTCGGACGCGCAGGCGCGATAACGCACGTGCCAGCTGTGCCTGAGCCTGACGGTACTCTATCATCCCTCGCCGCTGCAAAAGTTCCTCTCGCGCAGCATCCGCCGCGCGCCGCGCACGGTTTTCGTCAATCTCTTCTGGACGCTCCGCAGTATCGACAAGGATCAGCACCTCACCGCGCTCTATCTTAAGAAGCCCCTCAGACACTGCCGCGAACATTACGTTGCCGTCAGGCAGAGTATACTTGAGCTCGCCCGGTACGACAGCAGCAATAACTTCACAGTGTCCCGGAAGTATCCCGTACTGTCCGTCGACGGTAGGAACGACGACGGAGCTGCATTCCCCGCTGTAGAACTCTGATTCTGCTGAGAGTATGTTAACTTTCAACGTTCGTGTCATGACTTAGCGCTCCGAATTATCTCGTCCGCCTTTCGGCGTACATCGTCTATTCCGCCGACATTGTAGAATGCAGCCTCGGGGTAGTCGTCCATGTCACCGCGGACGATAGCAGCAAAGCTCTTTACCGTTTCATCGAGCGGAACATACTTTCCGGGCATCCCTGTGAATTTTTCGGCGACATGCATCGGCTGTGACAGGAACTTCTGGAGCTTTCTTGCACGGGTAACGGTCATGCGATCCTCGTCACTCAATTCTTCCATTCCGAGAATTGCTATGATATCCTGAAGCTCAGTGTATTTTTGCAGCATCTCCTGCACTGCGCGCGCAGTCTCATAATGCTCGACACCGACGATGTCCTCCTGAAGGATCCTCGAGGTTGACTCAAGGGGATCGACGGCGGGGTAAATGCCCTGCTCGGATATTTTACGGCTCAGAACCGTAGTTGCATCAAGGTGGGTAAACGTCTGTGCGGGGGCAGGGTCGGTCAGGTCGTCTGCGGGAACGTATATTGCCTGCACTGATGTGACCGAGCCGTTCTTTGTCGATGTGATCCGTTCCTGCAGCTGTCCCATTTCGTTTGCAAGCGTCGGTTGATAACCGACGGCAGACGGCATGCGCCCGAGCAGAGCAGAAACCTCACTTCCGGCTTGTACAAAACGGAATATATTGTCGATAAATAGGAGAACGTCCTTGTGTGAGCGGTCGCGGAAATATTCTGCCATCGTAAGTCCGGACAGCGGTACGCGCATACGGACGCCGGGAGCCTCATTCATCTGTCCGAAGACGAGCGCTGTTTTGTCCGAGACTCCGCTTTCGCGCATTTCGCACCAAAGGTCATTTCCCTCACGGCTGCGCTCGCCGACTCCGGCGAAGATCGAATATCCGCCGTGCTCAGCTGCGACGTTTCGGATGAGCTCCTGTATCAGAACGGTCTTTCCGACACCTGCGCCGCCGAACAGCCCGATCTTTCCGCCCTTTGCATACGGTTCGAGAAGATCGATTACCTTGATTCCTGTCTCAAGTATGCTGATAACCGGCGACTGATCTGCAAAGTCCGGTGCATCGCGATGTATAGGCCACCGCTCGGCTGTTTCCGGAACGGGGTCTCCGCCGTCGATCGGATCGCCGGTAACGTTGAACATTCGTCCGAGCACGTTTTCGCCGACGGGCACCTTGATTCCGCTGCCGGTAGGTATGACTTCCATGCCGCGGTACAGTCCCTCACTGACAGAGAGCATGATACATCTGACTTCTCGCCCTCCGAGGTGTTCGGAAACCTCCATGACACGTCTTTCACCGTCAACACTGACGGCAAGTGCCTCGTAAAGGTGCGGGAGAGTGCCGTCGGGGAAGCTGACATCCACGACCGGTCCCGATACTCTCGTGATCTTTCCGCAATTCAAGTGTGGTTCACACTCCTCTCCGTTTTTTCTGCGCCCGGGCGCCTGATGACACCTCGGTTATTTCCTGGGTGATAGCTGCCTGGCGCACCCTGTTATACCGGATCTTCAATTCGCTGAGGATTTCTTCGGCGTTCTCACCGGCAGAGCTCATTGCCGACATACGTGCGTTCTGTTCGCTGCAAAAGCTGTCCACGAGCGCGCTGTATATGAAGCCGGTCACGTAACTCTGTATAACACTGTTTAATACGACTTCGACGGACGGTTCAAATTCGAATTTTTTGTGCTCTTCATCGCCGTCCGGGAAGAATTCGTTCCTGTGAAAAGGGAGGACGCGTGTTTCTATGGCATCCGCCGTAACTGAATTCTTCATGTCCGTGAATATCACGAATATTTTGTCGAACTCTCCCGAATCATACCGTTCGAGGAGGATCGATGATATCTCTCTCGCTCTCTCAATTGTCGGATTTTGTGCGGGATACAGAAACGATTGCTCAATCTGAATTCCGCGTCGCGTGAAGAATTGACGACCGTATTCGCCGACGACGAACAATCGAGTGTCCGGGTGTTCTTCAATGCGCTCGGTAGCAAGCTTCAAAACGTTGTGGTTATAGGCACCCGCCAACCCGCGATCCGCAGTTATGACGAGATAAGCATACGTGCCGTTCAGTCTGCCCTTGCCGTCGGCAGGGTAAAAGTATCGGCTGTCAATATCGGGAGCAGTGCGGAATATGCGCTTGATCTCTCCGCGAAGTGCCGTAAAGTACGGGCGCGTGTGGTCTAGCTCAGCCTTTGCACGGCGGAGCTTTGTTGAGGATATGAGATACATGGCATTGGTGATCTTCTTCGTGTCACTGATGCTTTTTATGCGGTTTTTTATCTCTTTAGTGCTAGACATATTTCCGTCACGCTCCTTTCCCGTTATATTCGGCGGTGCGGGTCAGCGGGTCTTTTCCCACTGTTCTTTGAAATCGCGTGCAAATTCCACAACGGCTTTTCTGAGATCGCCGTCGATCTCGCTGCCTGTGGCAAGACGTGACATTATCTCGTCGTGTTCATCGCGAAAATATTTTAGAATATCGTCTCTGAAAGACCGTATTTCACGAACTGGTATACCCGACAGCAGATGAGCATTGGCGCATATCAGAAGGACGACCTCCTCGGAGAGCGAGAGAGGTTGATACTGACTCTGCCGCAGCAGGTATACGAGCCCCTGACCGTAAGTGATCATTTCCTTGGTCGCATCATCAAGGTCGCTTGAAAACTGCGTGAAGACCTCCATCTCGCGGTATTGAGCGAGATCAAGGCGAAGGGTGCCGGCGGCACGCTTCATGGCGCGCGTCTGCGCCGCACCTCCGACTCGCGAGACGGACAGACCGATGTTTACGGCAGGACGCTGCCCCGAGAAGAAAAGGTCACTCTCAAGGAATATCTGACCGTCCGTGATCGAAATGATGTTCGTCGGGATATATGCGGAAACGTCGCCTGCCTGTGTTTCGACGATCGGCAGTGCGGTAAGGCTTCCGCCTCCGAGCTCGCTTGAAAGGTGAGCTGAACGTTCAAGCAGGCGTGAGTGCAGGTAGAATACGTCGCCTGGGTACGCTTCGCGCCCCGGTGAACGTTCAAGGAGCAGGCTCAGTGCCCTGTAGGCAATAGCATGTTTTGAAAGATCGTCGTAAACAATCAGAACATCACGTCCGGCGCGCATAAAGTATTCAGCCATGGCGCAGCCGGAATAGGGCGCTATATATTGCAGCGGATCCGCAACTCCGGCGGTGGCACTGACGACGACCGTATAATCCATCGCTCCGCGGCGGCGGAGATTGTCGACGAGCTGAGCGACAGAACTTGCCTTCTGACCGATCGCAACGTAAACGCATATGACATCCTTGCCCCGTTGATTCAGAATAGTGTCGATCGCGATAGCTGTTTTTCCCGTCTGACGGTCGCCGATGATCAACTCGCGCTGTCCGCGGCCTATTGGGAACATTGAGTCGATCGCGAGTATCCCCGTGTCGAGCGGCTCGCATACCGGCTGACGGTCTATGATGGCGGGAGCAGGGGATTCGACAGGGTAGTAGTCGTCATATTCGATCTCGCCGAGTCCGTCTATCGGTTCGCCGAGTGCATTTACCACGCGCCCGAGCAGTCCGTTTCCGACCGGTACGCCGGCACGTCTGCCGGTGCGCACAGCACGTGTGCCTTCGGTTATTTCGGCATCACTGCCGAACAGAATGCATCCGACGGTGTTGTGCCGAAGCTCCTGCACCATTCCGCTGACTCCCGAATCAAAGACTATGACTTCGCCGTACTCGGCGTGGCTGAGTCCGGAAAGAGTAGCTATTCCGTCTCCGACGGTTATAACCGTTCCGATCTCCTGGCTTTTTGCCATGAGCTTAAAGTCGGAGACAGCACGCTTCATCAGAGGAATAACGGCATCGCCCGAGCCTATGTTGTGACGAAGATATGCTTTGAGCTGAGCCAGACGTCCGGGACCGCTCCAATCGTAAACGTCATGACCGACCGTTAGGATAAACCCGCTGTCAAGCGTATCTGTGACACGCACATCCACTGTATATTCATCGCCGTACCGTGCAGTAACGAAGCGACCGATCCCGTCGAGCTGTTCGCTTGACGGTGCGGCTGCACATTCGAGTACCGCCGAACCTGCAGCAATGTTATTCTGCCTTTCCGCCATCGTCGGACTCCTCTCCCGCGCTTTCAAGGAAGCTGTCGAATATTTTGCCGTTGTCTGCCGCGTCGCCTGCCATGATGTTTTCGGCGGCAGTCACGATCATTTCCGAGATATCGCTCTTTGCCTCGCGTATCATGCGTTCATGCTCGGCGGCGGCAGCAGCGGAGGCTTCGTCCTTTATGCGGCGTGAGTTTTTGTTTGCCTCGTCTATGATGCGGCTTCGCTCCTCATCGGCGTTTTTCAGTGCCTCGGCGCGGCGTTCGGCAATTTCATCGTCGGCGCACTTGAGCTTTGCCTCATATTCGGCTTTTGCCGCTTGTGCATCCGATGCAGATGCTTTGGCGCTCTCTTCAAGGTTTCTGAAATATTCGGCGCGCTTGTCGGTGAACTTCTTAACAGGGCGGTACAGAAGAAGGTACAGACCGAGTGCAAGCACGGCAAAATTCAGTACGTGAAGCAGTATTTGCTGAAAATCTATGTTAAGTGGTAAGTTCATGTGATCCTGTCCCTTCGGTTATAGTTGCCTTAGCAAAGTAGTGTTGAAAGGCGCTTATCAGAGAACGAATATAATTAGGATTGCGACGATCAGCGCATATATGATAGCGGTCTCGATAAATACGAGGCTGAGCATCATTGAACTTCTGATCTGACCGGCAGCCTCCGGCTGACGGGCTACACCGTCCGATGCCTTGGCTGAGGCGAATCCCATAGCTACGGCACCGCACGAAGCTGCAACACCTACTGCGATACCTGCTGCGACAGCCTTCGTTCCGGTTGAAGAAGCTCCCTCTTCTGCGGCGGCTGTGTTTTCGGTAACCGCTGTGTCAACTGCGGCATCGACTGCACTGACGGCAACGGATGAGAGAAAGATTGCGGAAATGGTCAGAACGAGAATGAGTGAAATCAGCTTTTTCATGGTATTTCTCCTTTTAGTGGGTATATAAAATCATATTAGGTTTGATCGGCAGCGCTGAACAGTGCACCGTATCATGCGGCGGCTTCAGCCTTTTCGGCAGGCTTCTTTATGCGCTTTTTCGGCGGTTCCGTGACCTCTCCGTAAAAGACGGAGGTAAGCATGGTCAGGACGTACGTTTGAATCAGTGCGTGGAGCAGGGTAAACATGACGGCAACTACGATCGGCAGTGCTATACTGAGATAGAGCGAGTAGTATACGAGCTCTGTGACGAGAAGTCCGCTGAGCAGAGCACCGAACAGTCGGAAGCTCATCGAGATCGGCAGCGAGAACTCTTTGAGCGTCAATCCTACACCGCGCAGGTGGTTGTGGTATATTCCTCCTGCGAGGATCACAAGGTATGACTGGCACCCCATCGCAATGGCGCCGTTGATATCGGATATCGGCGCGGACAGCGTGATTATGCTGCCGTTTGTAGCCGTTGCTTCTACTCCGAATAATTCGAAGAGCGTACTGAAGAATATATACACTCCCGCACAGAAGATATAGACGTTCAGGAATCCGGTTGCATGCGGGCTGTTCTCCGATGCCATATCATCAAAGAAGCCGACGAGCCGTTCGATAAGGGCTTGAAAACGTCCCGGTATCATGGAAAATCGCGGTATCACAAGCACTCTTATGATGAGCGCTGCGGTGAGCAGTATTCCCGTGACTGTCATGGCGGAGATCACCGACGGATTTACATCTGTGATGCCGAACAGCGAAACCTTGTTCGTTTCGTGAAGCACTGCGTCGCGCATCGCTTCGCTGAGAGACTCATCGTGCGGTCTGGTAGGGAAGAGTATGATTCCCACAACGGACAGCACTATGACGAGACAGAAGAATATCACGACGGCAGCGCGGTGCGTCTTCGTTTTTTTCATTATAACGCCTTTCTGTCATGAGTTTGTTGCACATATGCGGCAAAAAGCCACATATATAATATGTGCACATTTTGTATTTAAATATCTTACTCCAATTTGTCCGCAATTACAATTGATATAATACACAATTTTTTCTGCAATTACCGACTGAGGCAAGGCATTTTTTTGTATATATTTGAGTTTTGAATGCTTTGAAATTTGTAATCCGGCAATGCGAGGTTGTGATAGCGGCGATAAAGAAACAAAAGAGCTGATATTACGCCGAAAAACCGCACACTGTGGTGCTTTTAGTTGATAAGATGCGGTATATTTGTTTTGTCCGAACTTATTACGTTACGGACGCAAAGGCTTGCCCGTTTTAGTTTGAAACAGGTGCAGGTGCGACAAAGCGGCACTTCCAAAGTAGTGCCGCTTTGTCTCTGGGATAGCTGGATTCGAACCAGCGAATGCAGCAGTCAAAGTGCTGTGTCTTACCGCTTGACGATATCCCAATATTGATTTCGGTGTGTCGTACGGCGGCTATGCATACGCCGCTGCCTCGCATGAATATTACCGCTCATCCAAAACCGACACCTCATAGATTATACCACGGAAGTGGAGAGCGTGTCAAGACTTCGCATCATGATTTTGAGTGACTCCGGCAGAGCCGTTCACGGAATACAAAGGCAGTGCACATACCGCGGTATTACCGATATAATAAACCGTGTGAAAAAAACAATGACAAAGCGGTTGACATTGTGTGTTACCTGTGGTATAATAACGGCATGCCCCATTAGCTCAGTTGGTAGAGCACATGACTTTTAATCATGGTGTCCGGAGTTCGACTCTCCGATGGAGCATGGCAAAAACGGCGAGCTGTGTTCGATATTGACGCGGCTCGCTTTTGCGTGTCACAAAAATATATTCTGAAAAGAACGGTAACTGCTATGGGAACGACTGTTGTTATAAAAAATGTTTTGACGATGCTTTTCTATCTGTTTTGCGGATGGGGGTTGGTGCGTGCGGATCTGGCTGAGAGCGATCACGCACGGTCAGTGTCGGGGCTTCTCATATATGTGTGCGGGCCGGCAATGATTCTGAATGCATTCCGAACCATGAAATATTCGCCCGAAAACGTGTTGAGACTCGTTGAGTTCTTCGTCGTGAGTCTTGCGGTTCAAGTGCTGTTCTTTCTGATTCTGTGGGCTGTATTTCGCCGTAAATATTCGGATTCGAGGTACAGAATACTGAGCGTAGGCGCAATGCTCGGAAATGTGGGCTTTTTCGGCTTGCCGCTCGTCGTCTCCCTGTTTCCCGATTCCGATATAGTTGCCTGTTACAGCGTGATGTATATTACAAGTATGAATATCCTCATTTTTACGCTCGGCACATATATGATAACGAAGAATCGCAGGTTCATCTCGCTCAAATCGGCACTTCTCAATCCGACGATGATCGGCGTAGCAGCGGCACTGCCGTTGTTTCTGCTTCAATTTGAGTATCCTGCGGCTTTGAGCGCGCCGCTCAGTCTGCTCGGATCGATGACGGCACCGCTATGCATGGTGATCCTCGGAATGAGGCTTGCGTCGATGCGTTTCCGTGAGCTGTTTTGCCGGCCGTTTGCCTATGCGGTATGTGCACTGAAGCTCGTTGTGTTTCCGCTTTTCGCGTACCTATGTGCCGTCTTGGTTCCGGGCACGGACGGTGTGTTCCGTACAAGTATGCTCGTTTTGAGCGCCGTGCCGTCAGCATCACTGCTGCTGTCTATGGCGGAGCTCCACCGATGTGAGAGGGAGCTTGCCGCCAACGCAGTGCTGCTTACGACGCTTGCCTGTTCGGTGACGTTACCGATCATTATGCGGGTCGTCAGCAGGTGAAATAACTTAAACGGCGGCTGCCGCGGATCAATATTCCGCGGCAGCCGCCGAAGTATTCAGTTTTTGCTGTTGTCGGGTGCCCTTTCGTCTCCGAGGAAGAAGACCGCTACGGTGCCCGGACCGCAATGGGATGCGATGATCGTTCCGATGTCGCATATCCGTATATCGCCGTCGATCTTCGGGAATCTTGCGGCAACTGCGTCGCGGGTCATCAGTGCCTCATCGATGCAGTTTGAGTGGCAGATCCAACACTTGCCCGAATAATCTCTTCCGCCTGCGGCGTGAGCTTCCATTGTGTCAACTGTCGTCTTTACTGCCCCTTTCTTTCCGCGCACCTTGCTGTAAGCGATAATCCGTCCGCGGTCATCAAGTCGCATTATGGGGCATATTCCGAGAATGGTTGCTATCATTGCGGTGGCGCCTGACATTCTTCCGCTCCTGCGGTAGTGGTCGAGCTCTGTAGAGAAGAACTGGTGATGTACGCACCGTCTGTGTGCCATGAGCCAGTCCGCAGTCTCGTCCAGCGTGTTTCCGGCGTCGCGCATATCTGCGGCATAATCTACGAGGAGACCGTATCCTGATGAACTGCACAGAGAGTCGATGACCGTGATTCGTCGCTCAGGATGGCGCGCCAAAACATTTGAAGCAGCGCGGAATGCGTTCCTGACGGACTGCGTCATACCGCTTCCGAAAGCAACATGGAGCACGTCACCGTCAGCCGAAAGCTCCTCAAAGAATCGCTCGTAGTTGTATTCGTTTATCTGAGATGTGGATGGCAGTTTGCCGTCCGCAAGAAAACCGTAAAAACGCGGAAGCGCCTCCGGATCGCGGAGCATATCATCGTCGTACTCGTCACCGTCAACGGTATAGGAGTAAAATATGACGGGAATATCCCGCTTCTTTGCATACGAGTAGGGAAAATCGACTGTGGATTCACAGGACAGTATGAATTTTCTATCCATGCTCAAAAACCTCACGTCAAATGTATATAGATATTTCTGTCGGAAGCGAACATCCGACGTATGTATTATATCGCGGTATGGTCAGTCGGTCATATAGACAGTTTTATCCGATTGTCACTTTTTCAGACACTCGGCGTGAATTTATCTAAGAATGCGTGGAAATTATGCTTTCGCATCGGAACCGAGGTTGGGGTATTGTGAGTCGGAGACCGCTGAAAGCTCGCTTTTAAGTGTAGGCTTGATTCCCGTATCTATAGTTCCGCCCGTTTTAAGAATATGTATCATGCCGCCGAAGATCTCACCGAGCTGTTCGGCAATCTCATCGTCAGTGAACGAGCATACTCCGGCCGCGCAGAGCGCACACAGACCGTAAGTATACACCCACATGTTGCGGAAAAGGTGCTCTGCTGTCTCGGTGCTTGCGTTGTAGTCACGCGTTATTATAGCGATATCGTCCTCTTTTCTGAACGGTATTATTCGGAGAGCTTCGTTGAGATTTGAACCGTCCGGAGTGTGCTGCATAAACAACAGTTGAAAGAGTTTCGGCTCTGCGGACGCAAATCTCACCCACTGCATACCGCGCATTTTGTACGCGGGGATGTAGTCTTCAGCCTTTGCCATATACGACCGAAAGAGCTCCACGGCGCGTTCTGTAACGGCACATCTGAGCTCATCCATGTCTTTGAACACAGTGAATATCGGCGAAGATGATGCGCCGAGCTCGCGTGCGACCTCACGCGCGGTCATGGCAGTGCTTCCTTGCTTTCTGACTATTCGGTATGCTGCATCGATAATCTCGTCTCTTGTAAATTTCGGTTTCGGAGGCATAGTTCCGTACTCCTTATCTGACGCGCCCGTTATAAAACGTGCGTTTAATATCTGCGGTTATTATATAATTATCAGTGAATTTTGTCAAGTGCGCTTTGGGCGAAAAAAGAGGGGTTTCTGTTGATTTTCGGGTGCGTTTGTGGTACTATATAAATATATTGATGCTGTCTTGCGGAAGGATACGAACTGATGAAGGACGGAAAGAGACTGTTCAGAGCCTCGGTCGGGGGCTATAACAAGGACGATGTGAACCGCTACATATTGGAGCAGAGCCGTGAATTTGCCGAGCGTGAGGAGCGGCTTCGCGAGGAAGTGCACGCGACCCGTTTGGAAGTCGAAGGACTTCGCGAAGAGCTGTTGCGGGCAAAAGAGGGGCTCGAAGAAACGGAGCGTCTGAGATCGGAACTCGACGGTGCGGCACGCCGTGCGGTCGAACAGGAGGCTCAAATTGCGGAGCTTACATCCGAGCTTGAGGCAGTGAGGGCAAGGTGCACGGAAGAGTCTGACACCGATCGTGAACAGCTGAATCTGCAAGTCGGAGGCATAATAGTCAACGCGAGCCGCGCTGCGGATGATATGATAAAAAAGGCAGAGGAGACATCGCGCAAGCTCGTCTCCGACAGCGAGCGCATGGCGTCCGACGCGAGAGTGCGGGTCCAGGGTACGCTCGACCAGATAATAAACGAGCTTAAAGAAGATATCCAGTCCGGAACGGACTCATGTATCAGGGAATTCCGCAATTATGCCGAGAATATAACGTACAGCTCGAAAACTCTCGTCAACGAGATTGAACGAAAGTATGACGAGATGGCGGGTAAAATAAATTATTATAAGGATTCGCTTGAGGAGAGCGTTGCCGGAAGAGTGGGGCAGCTCGGCGGAGATGCCGAGCACGCCTGAGCCTTACCGAAGAAGGGCAGGGGGACTCTGATGAAGAATTCGACACGTATCGTCGGACAGAAGATCCGAGAGGTGCGTCTCGGACGACGTATGACACAGGAAGCGCTGTGCGGTACCGAGATGACGAGAAATCATCTCAGCCTGATCGAGCGTGGAAAGGCACTTCCGTCACTCGGAACGCTTTGCTATCTTGCAGATCGGCTCGATGTTCCTGTCGGGTATTTCTTTTCGACAGATGAGCGGGACGAGGCGAGATTTGCGTCATTATTTGCCATAGACGATATCAAACGCGCCTACACAGGCCGCTCGTTTGATGTCTGTTGCCGCCTGTGCGAGGCGGTGCCGCAGAAATTGAGAAGCGATGAGATATCCATGCTGCTTGCGATATCTCACATGGAAGAGGCGAAGAGGGCTGCGTCGGATTTTTTGCTGAGTGATGCTGAGGCGCATCTCAGAGGAGCTGCTGACGCTGCGCGCCGCACGGCTTACTTCGGCACCGACATTATACGTGCAGCAGAGTATTACGAGCTTCTGAATTCATCGCTGTTTCGGAAGGATGTGCCGGAGCCGTTGGCG
>CAKSEM010000011.1 GCA_934446485.1 uncultured Eubacteriales bacterium
GTGCGCGCTGGATCGTATTCGGATTAGCACCGATCTCAAGTGCAAATTCGCGAACCGACGGCAACCTTTCTCCTTCTCCGTACCGTCCGGCGGCGATATCGGCACGCAGCTTGTCGGCTATCTGTCGAAATATCGGCCGATCACGGTCGAATTTCCATTCATTCATTGCATCGCCTCCTCTCACATCAGTGTACTAACCCTGTATTACAATAATACACTAATACTCTTCGTGTGTCAAGGGATAACGCAAAATCGGTATAATTATTTTTCAAAATGTCGCCTAACGTGCAAAATTAATGTGTGCCGCCTTGAATTGGTCTGCACGAAATGTTATAATATTACTGTGCTGCTGCGAGACTCTGACATGATATGCGTGCAGTAACGCACAGCCGCCGACGGCGCCGCAAGCAAATGCACGCACATCTCACGGCGGCACGGACCATACAACAAAATCCGAAAGGAACAACATATGAACGACAAATCGGTAATCAAAAGAGCCATAACCTCCGACGGCGGTGCCCGGATCGTCTGCTGCGACAGCACGGCGATCGTCCGCGAAGCTTGCAGACGCCACCACACATCAAAGACCATGACCGCCGTTCTCGGGCGTGCTCTGACGGGCACCTCCCTCATGGGATCGCTTCTCAAAAACAGCACGGATTCACTGACCCTGCGCATAGACGGAAACGGACCCGCCGGGATCATAGTATGTGTCTCCGACTACAAGGGCTGCGTCCGCGGATATGCCGAAAATCCCGAAGTTGAGCTTCCGCCGAACGATCACGGAAAGCTCGATGTCGGCGGCGCAGTCGGTGCCGGCACGCTGTACGTCATCCGCGATCTCGGCATGAGCGAGCCGTACATCGGATCCTCGCCTATCGTAAGCGGTGAGATCGCTGAGGATCTTACCGAATACTTTGCAACGAGCGAGCAGACGCCGACGGTGTGTGCTCTCGGAGTCAGGGTCGGGCGCGACAATATGTGCACGTCGGCAGGAGGATATCTGCTTCAGCTGATGCCGGGCTCGGATGACGATACCGTGTCGAAGCTCGAATCAAATGTACGCCTCATGAAGCCGATCTCGGAGCTGATTGCAGACGGCGCCGGTCCCGACGACATTATCTCAGCGGTTCTGTCAGGTCTTGAATATGAGATGTTCGACGAATTTGATGCGTCATACCTCTGCCCTTGCCGTCGCGAAAAGTATCTCTCGGCGCTCGCCGGTCTGTCAGCCGGTGATCTCCGCGAAATCTGCGAGGCAGGTGAACCTGTCGAGACCCGTTGCCGCTTCTGCGGCAAGACCTACTCATTTACCCCTGAGGAGATCCGTGCCGAGGTCGAGCGAAAGAAGGCAGGCAGTAAGCCGGAAAGCAATAATTAAAGCAGATAGGATCGCACATGGCAGTTCTCTTAATTTTAATCCTGCTGATTTCGGGACTGAGGCGTGTCGACACAGACGAAATGCTGCATGACCCCTTTTCAAAGGAACAAACCCGTGCACTAAAGGGTATATTTACAATGTGTGTAATGATGCATCATCTGTGCACATATTTAGCTGACAGTTATCCTTCGTTCCTACTGTTTAAGTATGCCGGATATATCACTGTAGGCGGTTTCTTTCTGATATCCGGTTACGGACTCACATATGGAATCATACACAAGCCCGAATACCTCAGGCACTTTTTCAGGAAACGTGTATTCCCAGTTCTTTTGGCGTACTTCATCATCGATATTTTTTATATACTTAAGATATATATACGTCCGATCGGCGATATAAAGGAATATGCCGTGCGCTCGCTTTTCGGTCTGAACCTATGGTTCGTCCCGGTCATGGTACTCCTGTATGTCGTGTTCTGCCTGTCATTCCGTATCTTCGGTCGGCGCGGCACTGCGGCGGCTGCTGTGGCAACCACCGTTGCAGTCCTGCTGTTCGTCACAATATCGTTTGCTGTGCATCGCCTCTTCGGTATCGCATCCTACGGCAGGTGGTGGTACAACTCCGCACCGTGTTTCCTCGTCGGAATATGGTATAAGATTGCAGAGGATCGCATCAAGCCGTTCGTTTGCCGACATTACGCCCCCCTCACCGCAGGGTCGGTCGCGATATTCTTACCGCTCTTCATCTATTACTGCTGCAAGCAAAGCATCGGCGGCAACGCAACACTCCTGTTGGTGCTCGAAATTCTCTGCGCTGTAGTTTTCTGCATTGCCGTGCTGCTCCTGTCATACCGTTACCGCATCGGGAACAATCTGCTGTGGCTTCTCGGCGACCTGTCGTTTGAACTCTACCTATCACACGCACTGTTTATATCGATATTCCGTTGGAATCAAAGTTCGCTGACGCTGTTCGGCCACACGTTCGGAATCGATATGTATATATCAAGCGATGACCTATACCTTACCGCAATACTTGTCTCCACATTCGTGTTCTCCTATGCAGTGCACCGCCTGTGTAAGCTAATCATGAAACGGTGCCTGCAAAATGCAAAATAAAAATATAAGTGCCGCCTGCAAATGCAGGCGGCACTTATTCACTGTTTTTTCATGTCTCTGTCGGACCTAAAGTACCCCTCGACCTCGGCGTTCACAACTGACGGATCCGCGCATCCGCGTGTGCGGCGCATGACCTGACCCACTATCGCTTTCATGGCACTCAGTTTGCCGCGCCGAACATCCTCCGTAACCTGCGGATTTTCGCTGACGACCTCCGACACCATTTTCCTGATGATCGCAGGATCGCGCAGTATGAGAAGCCCGTAACGGCGGGCAATATCTTCGGCATCTCCGGATTCCTCCGTGATCATGCCGACGAGGCGGCGTGCAGATACGATGTTGATCTTCCCGGAGCGGTACAGCTTGACGATCTCCGCAAGCTCCGTAGGTGTCGGGCATGCCTCGCCGCGAGAAAGGCGCGGCAGCACCTCGCTGATAAAGATTCCCGATGCCGTATCGGGGGGCGCCCCTGCCGACACCGCCTCGTCAAAGTAGTCAGCAGAAGCGGGGCTACTGCATATGAGCTGTGCTGCATCATCTCGGATGCCCGATGCAGTAAGCTGCGCGACCCGCTCCTCCGGCAGCCGTCCCATCGAGCGTCGAACACTGTCTATAAAATTCCTATCTGTTACGATCGGCGGCAGATCGGGTTCGCGCATATATCTGTAATCACGCGGAGTTTCCTTGTCGCGCATTCGCTCCGTCTCCCCCGTATCCTCGGAATATCGGCGTGTCTCCGACACTATCTCTCCTCCGGAGAGGATTATGTCCGTCTGACGGCGCAGTTCGCTCGCTATCGCTCGCCCGACGAAATTTATTGAATTTATGTTTTTGATCTCACACCGCCGGCCGAGCGTATCCGACCCGACACGCCGCACCGATATGTTTACGTCAAAGCGGAGCGATCCCTCATTCATCCTGCAGTCCGATACACCCGCAAATATAAGCCGACGGCGCAGCTCACGCAGATATGCCATAGCTTCATCTGCGGAATGCATATCTGGTGAGGACACGATCTCAATGAGCGGTACACCGCAGCGGTTGTGGTCGATCAGACACCTGCCGTCTCGATAGCTGAGCCGCCCGGCATCCTCTTCAACGTGTATTCTTTTTATACCGACCCTGCACCGCCCACCGTCCGCCGTGACCGTAATCTCTCCGTCGCGGCAGAGCGGATCGTAATACTGCGTGATCTGATATCCCTTCGGAAGATCGGGGTAAAAGTAATGCTTGCGGTCAAAGTAAGAGCGCTCCGCTATGCGACATCCCAGTGAAAGCCCTGCAGCAACGGCAAGGCGCATCACCTCGGGGTTCAGCACCGGAAGAGCACCGGGATATCCGAGACATACCGGGCACACGTGCGTATTTGCCTCATCCCCGTATGCAGCCCGACAGGTGCAAAACGCTTTCTCCTCCGTCAAGAGCTCGGCATGAGCCTCAATTCCGATCACGGGTTCAAAGCCGCGGTATTCGTTCTTCATACAGCACCTCGCGCTCTCACGGCATTTGAAATGATCCCGGCGGCACGGAAAACCGTTTTCTCCGACGCCCGCCGTCCCATAAGCTGAACTCCCACGGGCATCCCTTTGTCCCCCGTTCCGCCAACGGTCACGAGTGACGGACAGCCCGTAAGGTTTGCATACACGGCATAAAGCTCGCCGGCTGTAGGGCAGGCGCCGGGTTGCGGTGCTACCGTATCGCACGCCGGGGTCAGAATAATATCCACGCTTTCAAACAACTGCTCGATCTTCTCCGTCAGCTCTGCCCTCACATTGAGAGCACTCTGCAAATTGCGGCCGCCGTCTGACATTACAGCATATGCTCCCTCTGCGAGACGCTCTCTCAAATGCGAGCCGAATCCCTCCGTGCGGCTTTGCCGCACGCTGCCGCGGAACGCTCCGTACCGTACTCCGTCAAAGCGCGCAAGATTCGACGAAGCCTCCGCAGAAGATATGATATAATATACTCCGACGCAGTCGCCGGAGTGCGGCAGCGATATCGGAACAGCCTCAGCTCCCGCTTCACAAAGCGCGGCAACACAGCCGTCAATTATGCGCGCGGTATAATCTGCCGCCGAGTCGGGCAGAAAGACACCGACCTTGACGGCAAAGCGTCCCGAATCCTTCGGCACATCAAATTCCGTGACCGTGCCCGAGGTCATATCGCGCACATCCCGTCCGGCTATAATACCGAATGCACACGCCACATCGCGCACGCTCCTGCCCATAGGACATATCTGCTCGAGCGATGGCGCCATGCCGACGAGTCCGTACCGCGATACGGCTCCCCATGTCGGTTTCAGTGCCGTAAGACCGCAGAAGGAGGCAGGCACCCTTGCCGAGCCTCCGGTGTCGCTTCCGAGCGAGAGAAGCGACGTGCCGCCCGCCAGGGATGCTGCAGAACCCGACGATGAACCGCCGGGTGTGAGGCTTCGATCAAACGGATTCACCGTAGGACCGAAACACGATGTTCCGCCGTCATAACCGACGGCAAATTCGTCCATATTAGTTTTTCCGATAATAACGGCACCGGCGCGGCGCAAACGTTCTACCGCCGTCGCATCGTACTGCGGTATAAAGTCACGCAGCATTTCGGAAGCGCACGTCGTGCGCAGCCCTGCGGTGCATATATTGTCCTTTACCGACAGGGGAACACCGGCAAGCGGAAGGCTCGCACCGTGTTGCACCTCACGGTCAACAGATTCGGCAGCAGCCAAGGCTCCGTCGTGATCTATGGTTATATATTCGTTGTTCTCCGATGTCTCTGCGGCTTCAAGATATGCGCGGCACACCTCCGCGGCAGAGAGCTCTCGACGCTGTACGAGAGACGCCACCTCCGCGGCATCATATTCATATATCGGATACTTCATATTTCACACTGTCTCCGAGTGTCACCGGGTGCGGCGCATATCTGCGCTTTACCGTATCGATCCGGCATCCTGCACGGGCAGAATCCAGCTTTTCCGACACTAGCGGAACATCCGTCGCATCCGCGGCCTCTCCCGACACGGCACCGCATATATCCCTCATCCCGCCGTACTCACTCGGTGTCAATTCAAATTCGAGCGCGTCTGCTGCATCAGATGCTTCGCGGTACGTGATCTCACGCATTCTCATCCTCCCGCATACCGCGCAGGAGCGCGATCTCGGCAGCAAACCCGTCGAGGTCATTGGGTGTCTCAAGATAGAAGGGCACCTCCCGCAGTGCAGGATGGTTTATAAGCTCACGGATCGCCTCAAGCGGAATATAACCGAGACCGAGTCTCTCGTGTCTGTCCTTTGCAGCCCCGCACGGATTCTTGCTGTCGTTAAGATGCACTGCGCCGAGCCGGTCAAGGCCTATCACGCGATCAAATTCTGACAGAATGCCCGACGGAGACGACGCCACGCCGTACCCGCCGTCGTGTATATGACAAGTGTCGAGGCAAACGCCGACCGAGTCGCGCACCTCGGGTCTCACGCCGTCTATCATCCTCGCCATCTCCTCAAAGGTGCGCCCGAGCTCCGTCCCTTTGCCAGCCATAGTTTCGATGAGTACGCGAGTCTTCATCCCCGGTTCAAGTATGCGGCTCAGCATATCGGATACATACTTGATCCCGACATCCGCACCCTGACCCACGTGACATCCGGGATGAAAATTATACATCGCATCGTCTATAGCCTCAAGAAAGAGCAGCTCGCCGCGCATAGCATCGGCAGTATAGTTCCGTATCTTCTCATCGGCTGAGCACGGGTTGTAGGTATACGGTGCGTGCGCAAGCGGTGCGTGCATACGATTTTCTCTGATGATACGGCACAGTTCAATTACGTCCTCGGGATCCGGCAGCTTGCCGGAGGATCTGCCGCGCGGATTCTTCGTGAAGAACTGAAATGTGTTTGCTCCGACGGACAGTGCGCGTCGTCCCATTGCAGCATACCCGCCCTCAATTGACAGATGGCAGCCGATATAAAACATGGCTTTTCTCCTTAACAATAAAACCGTTTGACTTTTTTACGGTTGAATGATAAAATATATTCCGAATGATATTATAACAAATTTCGGACCGCAGCGCAAGCGGCACGGCGTCAAGAGACTGATGTTATGAGCACGACGTACCCGGGCGGCGATTCGAAAATGAGGTTTCCGTTATGAAAAAGAAAAAATCACGGTCGATCAATCTCCGTGCACCGCTCCGATGTATCGCTGAGGCTGCCGGTGTTATAACGCGTGACCGCGTTCAGGTCTATGCGGGACAGGCATCCCTCTTTATCATTATATCCTCAATTCCGTTCATAATGCTGCTCTTCAGCCTCAGCAGTTACTTTATTCCGGAGCGGGTCTATGACTTTTTCATATCATTCGGCAATAATTTGCCCGGCGGCGCACGCAATCTTTATATGACGCTCATTGATGAATTATATGCACGCCCGGCGATAAAGCTCGTCTCACTCACCGCAATTACATCCTTCTGGACCGCCTCGCGCGGTATCGCTTCGGTCAGAGGCGGAATAGTCACCGTCTATAAATCCGATTCTCAAACCGGCATAATCCGCTCGATCCTCCTGTCCCTGCTTTATACGGCACTGTTCATCGTCCTCATTATTGCGATCGTCGTGCTGCTCCTGTTCGGGCGGCAGCTCAGCGATCTGCTGATGGGAAGATTTGCATTTTTATCCCGCTTCCGCGGTCTGATGCAATACCGTGTCTGGATCTTTCTCGCCTTTCTGAGCGCATTCTTCAGCTTCGTCTATTACGCCGCAGGCCGCAAGAGTCCGCTGTTCGGACGCCGACTGAGAGAACATATCCCGGGTGCGGTCTTCTCCGCCGGAGGATGGGTCCTCTTCTCGTACTTCTACTCGCTCTATACCGTATACTTCTCGAGCGTTTCTTACATCTACGGAAGCCTTGCGGCGATAGTCTTTCTCATGCTCTGGCTCTACTTCTGTATGATGATCCTGCTGTTCGGTGCGGAGATCAACAAGTATTTTGCCGAGCGCAAGCTGCGTGCTTGCACCGGCAATTTGACAGAAACCGAATCCGTGAAATCTGACATCTCTCCTTCAGAATTCGGCGCTGATATAACATCGTCCGACACGGTCTATCCATCCGACAGCAGCCCGGCAGATGACGGAAGTATCGATCAGGGTGTCACAAATGACAGTGACATAACATAAAAGCATCACAGCCTCCGATAACACGGAGGCTGTGATATTATTTCGGTAAGCTATTCTCCTGTCACATTTCACGCCGAAGCTAACCGATGATCTGCAAACGGGCTGCTGCACGTCGGCAGAGGACACACGTCAAATCGGATCACCCGGCGCACCGCCCCCTCTCATGCTCAGCCAGGCTTTCCGCACGCACAAATGATAATGCGCGTCTGCATCGGTCATGACTGACTTTTAAGGGTGAAGACAGCCGCTTTATTGCTTTATGACTTGTCACGGATGCTCTCCGTATTAAAATCCGAAACGATTATCACGTCGCAAAGCTCCACCCCGCAGCGTTCAAATTCCTCCGAAACCGCGGAGAACGACGCCGCTCCGTAGGTCTTGCCTACTCCGAGGATAGCGCAGGCTGCATCGGCTTCACGGCAGTCCTCTGCTATTTCGGCGGGAGCAAGGTACATATAATCACATGCCCCAATAAAATGCATTTCAGGGTCGGTCATGATCACGCTCGCAGTGTCCGGGGACGCTGAGATATGACGGCAGTGCCATATCAGATAGTTAGATACGTGTTCAAAAGTTGCCATCGGGCGGCGCGTCAGCTCTTCTTCTATGCCGAGACAAAATTTGCGGTTTGCTACCGCAATATATTCGGCAGCGCGCACGCCTATCCCTTTTACTTCCGACAGTTCATGCTCAGGTGCGTTCAGAACCTCCCACAGTGAACCGAACCTCTCAAGCAGTCTGTGCGCGATCGGATTCGTGTCAACACGCGGTATGGCATCGAAAAGGAACAGCTCCAGAAGCTCATGTACCTCGAGCCCGTCCGCACCCAGTCTCGCGTATCGCCCGCGCAGGCGACTGCGGTGATTAGCATGAAGATTACCCAAAATACTCACCTTTCCTCAGATTATAGATTCACAGCGGCACGCTGTCAGTCTACCGCAACGCCGGCGGCGCGAAGGTACATTTTCGCCCATGCCGGGGAGTTTGCCGCTTCAAGATTATTAATAAACAGTACGTCGGTCAAATCGTAATTTTTGAACATCTCCGCCACGTTTATGTCGGAATATCTCGTGTCCACTACCATAATATTGCCGAAGTTTTCCGCGAGATACGGCACCATTGCATTGCCGTATGAGTCCTTCAGAACGAGTATATTCCTGTCCTGCGGATTCTCCGGAACATTTATGACCGTGTACGGATTGTCGCCGCAAAGGAACGCTGAGTATGACTGACTCCACGTCATAATCGCCGAATCGTACGTTGACACAGCACCGGAACGGTCTGTCACGGTCATCGTAAGCTTCTTGCGGGTCAAATATGCCTCAACCGTGTCCTTGAAGCTCTTCACACGCTCATCCTGAGTATAGTTGTACATGGAGCCGCTGTAGCTATCGGTCAGCGTCCGCATATCGAAGTCGCCGAGAGATGCTGCCGTAAGTCCGAGTGACTCAACGAAGGCCTTGTATGCATAGTATGCGCCGCGCTGTGTCCAATGATGATCACTCTTAAAGTATATATACTCATCGCGGTGTGAGTACATCTCGTCATAGACATCCACAAAATTTACTCCGCCGTCTCCGATGATCTCGCCGAGCCTTGCAAATATCGCAGCCTGATCCGGCATCTTCTCTTTTACAGCCTCATTGTCGATCTTGATCGCCGACGTAGGTATGACGCATACGCTTACCTTTGCATTCGGAAACACCTTTTTGTAATATGCCACCGTGCGCGCATAATCGCCTGCGTAATTTTCATCGTACCATCCCTGAGAGTAAACCGCATCGCCGTAGATAAAGAGTCCGTTCGTCATAAAGTCCGCCGTATCTCCGTTGTCTACGCCGCCCGACGAAATCTTTGAAACGGTGACCTCGCAGGAGGACTCGCTGCTTCCGTCAGAACAGATCAAGTGCGCCTTACCCTCAGAGACGCCCTTCAGCGTCGCCGTTCCGCCGTCGGAAACGAGGCTCGCAACACCCTCATCGTCTATTTTCCACGTGAATACCGCGCCTTCTTTGTCGGATTCCGCACTTACTGTCGCACCGCCGCCGACGGTCAGTGTCAGCGTGGATTTCGACAGGCGCACTCCACCCGTCGGAGCGTCGGTTTCGGGAGAATCCGTGTCGGTAACTGTATCGCTCGTCAGGTCATCGAGTATGTCGCCGACACCGTTCTTATTGTCATTAGACGCACCGGGTCTGAGCATTACAAAGTTGTCCCCGTCACCCACCGAATAGCTGTAGCCGCGAAGTGAGTCGAGCTTCTTTGATGCCGAAACGAGTCGGTCGCGGAAGACGAAGGTATCGGCAAAATATGCATTGATCCCCTCGGTGAACTCTCCCGACATGAGTGACTTCATTGAAAATTTCGGGAAACGGGCAAGCTCACGGTGTTCGACCTCGGACACCGTCGGACGGTTCAGCTGAAACAGATTCATTGTAACCACCACAGCAAATACGATTGCCGCAATTATGATACATATAACGTCGATCCTGCGCCGCTCTTTCATTTTGCGGCGGCGATAACGGATGTTTTCCGGAATATAGAATTCGCCGTAATAACGGTCTCGGTTGTATCTCATACGTAGGATTCACCGCCTTTCTCAAAACTCAGAAGTTCCAGTATAGGAACGGACTGTACGTGTTCCCGATCATACGCACTGTGGACAGTGACACGAGAACGAGCGACACAACGAGCATGACACCGCGCCGCACCCCGTAAGAAATGCGGAATCTCTTCTGAAGTGCACCGGTAATCGCCGGAATGATCGGATAGGACAGCAGTACGGCAAGCATCAGAAGATTGAGGTTGTCGAATACTATCGACGTCGTAAAGATGTCGCTGAAGCCCGTGACCCCGATTCCGAAGAGATATCCTATTGATTTTGCCGTATTCTCGGTGAAGTAGAATATCGCAAATCCGAATACGGTGATGAACACCGAATAGATCCTCGATATTATCGCAGACGCCGCGCGCGGCAGTGAGTCAAGAAAATCTATAAAGAAACGTTTTTCAAAAATCAGGAGAGCGCCGTAAAAGAGTCCCCATATTACAAAGTTCCACGACGCGCCGTGCCAAAGCCCAGTCAGAAACCACACAACGAGGATGTTTCTCAGGCGGCGGCGGCGGTTTCCGCCGAGCGGTATATATACGTAGTCGCGGAAGAATGTTCCGAGAGAAATGTGCCACCTTCTCCAAAAGTCCGTCGCCGTTCGCGCAGCATACGGGTACCTGAAATTCTCGTTGAATCGAAAGCCGACCATATGCCCAAGCCCGATAGCCATGTCCGAATACCCGGAAAAGTCAAAGTAAATCTGAAGTGCAAAGAATACCGCACCTGCCCAGCGCCCCGTCACGGATATGCTGTCGGTAACGGCATAGATCGACGTGACGACCGACGCGCAGGTATCGGCTATCAACAGCTTTTTCGCAAGTCCCACGGAAAACCTGAATATTCCGTCGTTTATCTCTCCCGGAGAGACGTGCATATCGTCGAGCTGCTGCTCAATATCCTTGTATCTGACGATCGGACCCGCAATGAGCTGCGGAAACAGGGATACATAAAGAAGCAGACGCGGGAACGAATACTGCACGTCGGCGTCACCTCTGTATACGTCGATTACATAGGACAATGCCTGAAATGTAAAGAAGCTGATACCGATAGGCATGGTTAAATTCGGCACCGAAAGTGTCGTTCTGAATACCGTATTTACCGTTTCGGCGAAAAATCCGAGATACTTGAAGTAGCAGAGTATGCCGAGATTTACTGTGACGGCACAGATCAGCCACAGCCGCCTAATTCCGCGTTTCCTGTACGCACCTATAAGCCTGCCGAACAGATAGTCGAGCAGCACGGTGAAGATCATAAGAAACACGTACAGCGGCTCTCCCCATGCGTAAAACACGAGGGAGAATGCTATGAGCACCGCACGTCTCGCCGAATTCGTATGAACTACGTAGAAGGAGAGAAGGAGCAGAGCCTCAAAAAAGTACACAAAGAAGGGGTGCGAAAATACCATATCGATTATACCTTGAAGTGCGGGCGGTACTCCGTCCGATTTTGTAAGTAAAGCTAAGCTGCGCCTGCGGCGTCAGCCGCGCTCAAGCTCGTCTGCAATGCGTATTATATCCGACGGGGTGTCAGCGATATAGCGTGCTCCGTGAGACTTCAAAAACTCGCGGGACTTAAATCCCCATGTTACGGATATGCACGGGACTCCGGCTGCTTCGGACGTCATTATATCGACCTCCGAATCCCCCGAATATATTATCTCCGACGGGTCGAGCCCAAGCTCATGTATGACCGCCAGCAGCATATCCGGCGCCGGTTTCCGACGGATCCCGCGCTCCTCTGCCTCACCCATTACGGCATCGATCTCCGGGAAGAATCTGCGGCACAGGCTCTCGGTCGAGGTCGCGTACTTGTTCGACACAACTGCGACACGCCTGCCGCCGTCATGCAGCGACGCGATCAGCTCCGAAATCCCGGGATACGGGCCGCTTGTGCGGAGCATATTCTCGGAATATGCCGTCTTGTATTCCTGCGTCGCCGCGGCAACCTCGGCACTCGTCGTACCCTCGGGCATAGAGCGTTCGATCAGCTTTGACGCTCCGTCGCCGACAAAGCCTCTCACCTCCTCGGCAGTGTGTACGGGAAGGCCGCGGGACGTCATCACAAGATTTACAGCGTATGTGAGATCATCCAGCGTATCGAGCAAAGTTCCGTCAAGATCAAAAATTACAGCTTTATATTTCATAGTAAGTCTTGCTAAGACACCTTTCCGCAGAGTCACAATCCTCTGCGCTTTTCGAAGATTTCATGTCGGTTCGTGAGCCTCCGTTCGCTGTGCGTACTGTGCATCCTGACTGTATTGTCAGTCACACACGGTGTATTCGTGTGTACGGTCAGCCGCCGAAGCTCATGTTTGGAAATATTCTTGTCATTCTCTGATCGGTAAAACGTGAATCTATGAACTGCCAAAACGGAGTGCCCGCCGCGATCCCGGCAGAGCGCTGCGACCAGCGGAACACCGCAATACACGTCACGATCGCATCCACTATCAGAAATGCCGTCAAAAGCCAAGTAATGATGCGTCCGGGACGATCCGGCAGCTTCAGGATAAGCTCGGATATACGCGGGTACAGGTTCTTGACCCACACGACGCTGAGCAGTCCCCAGAACACCGAATACAGCAGACAAATGCGTCCGTTTAGGTTAAACGGCATATAGCTGTAATCCCACGAGCGCGAACCAAACACGACCTCCTGTGCCCATGAGCATACATATTCAACGATGCTTCCGGTAAGCATACCTCCGAGAAAGGAGAGCCACTTGCCGTGATTGCGGAAGCTGTAAAGTGCAGCGGTAAGTGCAACGGCGCCGACACCGTACAGAAGATTGAACGGCCCGTAGACAAGCCCGGAACGGCTTTCTACATAGCCGTTTCTGAGCAGGCACCAGATAAGCTCGATAATGACACCGAAGAAGCTACCGATAAAGCAAACCAACAGGAGCTTGTACACGTTTATCCCGCGTGCAAAGTGTCCCGTTTTCATCTCGGTTTCGTCTATCTCGGCATTCGCGGGCGGCGCAGGTATGATCAAGCGGCGTCGGCTTTTCTTAGTGTCGCGCCAGCGGGCACTGAGCTCATCACTCGTATCGACTGCCTGTATATATGCGCGGAATATGTTTGAATTCGCGCGCTTCATCGACTCGATCCGTGCCGAGACCTCAGCACCAGTGTCGGCAGAGCCGGCAGCCTCAGACAGCTCGGAGTAATACTCCTCAGCCTCATCATGCTCGCGTTTCACGGCAGAAAGCAGGTGCTCACTCTCAAGCTCAAGCTGTGTTTTGACCTCAATCTCGGGAATTGCGACGGATGTCGTCCCGTGCTTTTCATTAAACAGTTTCATCGGAATCTGATAGAAATCCTTTCAGAAAGAGATGTACAAAGATTATTTAGCCTCAAGTGCAAAAGAGCACAGTATATCACACGAGCGGCGTGCAACCGATGCGGCAAACGTCGGATAATCAACAACGGCATCTCCGTCCGCGCTGTCGGATATCGCGCGCACTACGGCAAACGGCACGCCGTTCTCATAGCACACCTGCCCCACGGCACCGCCCTCCATTTCACACGACACGGCATCGAACGTGTTCTTTATCATCGCACGGTCCGCATCCGCGGCAACGAATCTGTCACCGGTAGCTATAACGCCGCGCACCACACGGCATCCTGCATCCGCAGCAAGCCTTGCTATCTTATCGGACAGCACCTTGTCAGTTTCAAAATAAACGAGGTCCGGACCCGAAATCATCCCCACCTCATCGCCGAGAGCGCTCGTATCCATATCATGCTGACATACCGCCGTCGCAACCGCGATGTCTCCGACCGACAATTCGTCCGTCAAAGTGCCTCCGGCACCGGTATTGATGATTAATGACGGCGCATATCTAATTATCATTGCTTCGGCACACATGGCGGCGTGAACCTTACCGACTCCGCACACGGCGCATGCCATTTCAGTATTCCCTATTCTGCCGCAAACAAACCGAATCCCGCCGACCGTTTCCTCGCGCACCGACTCCATTCGTTCGGAAAGCGACTCTATCTCATGCGGCAGCGCTGCAATTATTCCAAGAAGAAACATAAATCATATCCTCAGTTTCAAAAATTCCGGCGATGTCTGTGTGTCACGATGGATAATCGAATGACGGCTCGGACGACTCAAGAACACGAAGGTATCTTTCGGCTTCGGTCTTCGCGTCATCAAGTGAAAGACACCGATAATTGCCGCATTCGATCTCCGAACAGCCGAACATCTCGCCGTCGTGATCGATAATGCGCTGCAGAGTATCTACGACCTCACGTCGAACCTCGCCGTCCGGCACCCCGGAGACGAGCAGATAAAATCCCGTCTGGCAGCCCATCGGACCGAAATATATGACGTTCTCTCCGATCCCGGAATTTCTGATATATGTCGCAAACATATGCTCTAGCGAATGCATCGTTCTGTTGTCCATGTAGTCACCGGCGTTAGGTCTGCGTGTGCGCAAATCGTACGTCGTTATATCTCCGTCGCGCCGCGACACGTACATTCCCGGTACGATCCGCCTGTGATCCACGGTAAAGCTGGTGATGCGTCTTATACCTTCCATATCTATCTCCCCCCGCCGACCGTACAGCGGTACTGTTGTAATTATTCTGCGCCTCCGAAAGATGCAAGGCCGCAGCCGATTATTCCGTTTTCTGAATTTTGCGGAATGTATTTTTCAAAAAGAATCAGCCACACACTGCAAGGAACGGTCCTATATTATCTCACCGCAAAGCTCATCGAACGATCCGATGTATCGCTCACATATTCTGTGAAGCCCTTCCGTCTCCTCGGGCGTCGCGGTGCTGTCATACACACCGACAGCTCGGAAGCCGACCGAGACCGCGCTTGAAGCTCCCGGAAATCCATCCTCAAATACAACACATGAAGACGGCGCCGCTCCGAGCCGCTCTGCAGCAAGCAGAAATACGTCCGGATGATCCTTTGATTTGCCGACATCACTGCAGGAAACGAGGAACTCCATATCGTCCATGAGTCCGAGCCGTTCTGCAACCTCAAGTGCCGACGAAGCAAGAGTCCCTGTCGCAATGCACATTCGCACACCTGCCGCGCGGCAAGCGGCAATGTATTCGGCAACGCCCTTCTTCAGTCCGACCGTGCGATATCCTTCACGTATCGTTTCGAGCAAAATGTGTTCGATCTCAGATGATGTGTAGGGAGTGTCGTAGTGCTCGGCGATGTATTCCGACGAATCGGACACAGGAATATACTTCAGTATATCCGAAACCTCGGGCGTAAACGGCAGTCCGAGATTCTCAAACAGCGTGCAGTTTATATTCTCGAACATCTCCATTGAATCAACGAGTGTTCCGTCCATATCAAATATATAATTTTTTGCCATTTGCACCTCTGAGCCATCCCGCGCGGGTTTCACCGATACACGGCGTTCTATACTGAAAATTGTAACATATTGCGCTCGCATTGTCAAGAATCGAACCGCCGTAGAAGCACATATATTGTAGGATTACAATAGAAGTGTTACACCGAGAAAAAAAGAATAGCAATTGAGAGCCAAATGTGTTAC